>JALFCJ010000128.1 GCA_022771185.1 Spirochaetales bacterium
GAAGAATATGTATCTGTAAACGACGACAAGATGCAGGAAGGATACTCAAACACATCCGGAAAACTCACATTCCATGATATTCAGATTCCTTGTCTGATCGTCAACGATGCTCTCGAAGCTGAACTTGGAATTAAGGTTACAGGATGGAATTCACTTCTTGATCCAAAACTCTATGGCAAGGTCGTAACAGCTAACCCAACAGCATCATCATCTGCTTGGAACAACCTCCAGTGTCTTCTTACAGACTTCGGCGGCTGGGACAGTGACGCAGCTTGGGATTACATCGCAGCATTGATGCAGAATGGTCTTGTAGTAGTAAATTCATCTTCTGTTCCTGCAAAATCAACATTTGCCGGTGAGTATGTAGTAGGACTCACATATGAACCACAGGTTGTAAAGATTATCGATGGCGGAGACACATCAGCACATATGGTATTCTGGGAAGAAGGAACAACAAGCGTAGGATTTGCATCTGCAATCATCAAGGGTGCAAAGAACCTCGAAAACGCAAAGCTCTTCATGGACTTCCTACAGTCAGATGCAGGACAGCAGACATATCTTGATGCAGCAGCTAGACCAGCTTCAACTACAAAGCTTGAAGGCGGCAGCCCGACTATGGTCGATCTTGATACTATCAACGTTAAGGTTGCAGATACAGAAGCTCTTGCAGCACACAAGGCTGAAATCTGTGATAAGTGGAATACTTATTGGGCAAAATACGGCAAGAACTAAGCCGAGAACCATTTAATCTGTGGCCTCGGTTAACGGGGCCACAATAATCTTAAAGTTATATAGCGGAGTTGCAAATGAGCATAAAAATAACAATAAATCATGCATTGAAAAAGTATGGCGATTTCGTTGCCATTCCTGATCTTTCATTGGAAATAAAACCAGGTGAATTCTTCACCCTTTTAGGGCCTTCTGGTTGTGGAAAGACGACTCTGCTGAGGATGATCGCCGGATTTAATTCAATTGAAGGTGGTGAATTTTATTTTGGCGACAGGCTGATCAATGATCTGGATCCTTCCAAGAGAAATATAGGTATGGTATTCCAGAACTATGCTATCTTTCCACATCTTACAGTTAGAAAGAATGTTGCTTTCGGACTGCAGAACAGAAAGCTTCCGAAAGAAGAGATAAAAGAAAAAACAGATAAATTCATGGAATTGATGAAAATCAAAGAATATGCAGACCGTCTCCCTGAAAAGCTATCCGGAGGACAACAGCAACGTGTAGCCCTTGCCAGAGCTCTTGCCATTGAACCGGAAGTACTTCTTATGGATGAGCCTCTATCTAACCTGGATGCAAAGCTGAGAGTCGAAATGCGTACTGTCATCAAGGAAATCCAAAATAGACTTGGCATAACAACAGTGTATGTAACCCATGATCAGGAAGAGGCAATGGCTGTTTCAGACAGAATTGCTGTTATGAATCAGGGTGTAATCCAGCAGATTGGTAGTCCAAAAGCATTGTACCAGAGACCAGCAAACAGTTTTGTCGCAACATTTATTGGTAGAACTAATATGATGAAGGCAAAAGTTTGGGTCGAAGGAAATAGAAAAGGTATCATATTCGATGAAGGATATAAGCTGGAGATGAAGAACCTGGTCAATGTTTCCGACGGACAGGAAGTTAAAGTATCGGTAAGACCAGAAGAGCTTGTCATCGAAGGTGTCGGTGAAGATAAGAACGCGAACTATCTCTCAGGAAAAGTTCAATACAGCACATTCCTTGGTCTCAACACTCATTATATCGTTGAGTTGGAAGATGGATATAGGGCTGAAATTATCCAGGAGTCTCTTATCGATGATATTATCGAAAATGGTACGGTCATCAGACTGGGAATGAAGGCTGAAAAGATTAATGTCTTCACATCAGACGGAAGCGAATCTCTGGTAAAGTGAGGTCTGGATGAAAAAGAAAAGAAAATTTGATTTCTGGGTCATTGCCAGCTTTATAGTATTGGGGCTCTACCTTTTATTCATGGTCTACCCTCTTTACAAAATCGTCAGGCAGTCGTTCCTTGATGAAAACACAGGAGAGTTTACTTTCAGGTATTTTATCAAGTTCTTTAGTCAGCCTTTCTATTTCAGGACTCTTACAAACAGCTTTAAGGTCGCCATAGCAGCATGCTTCTTCTCCCTTGTATTGGGAGTACCTCTTGCATATCTATATAATATGTATGATATAAAGGGAAGAAAGACTCTGCAGCTTTTGATCATCCTTTCATCCATGTCAGCTCCTTTCATCGGTGCATATGCGTGGGTAAAACTTTTGGGAAGAGCAGGAGCCATAACAAAGTTTATCAAAACTATATTTGGAATAACGATTCCGAATATTTATGGCTTTAATGGAATAGTGCTTGTCTTGTCCCTAAAACTGTTCCCTTTGGTATTCCTCTATGTGTCAGGTGCCATGAAGAATGTAGACAACTCTCTTCTTGAGGCCTCTGCAAATATGGGAATCAGTGGCGTAAAGAGATTCTTCAAGGTAGTTTTGCCTCTTTGCATGCCATCAATTCTTGCCGCAACCCTTATGGTATTCATGAGAGCCATTGCAGATTTTGGAACTCCGTTGATGATCGGAGAAGGATATACTACATTCCCTGTAATCATTTACAACGAGTATGTAGGTGAAGTAGGAACAAACCATAACTTTGCTTCTGCAATCGCTGTAATTGCGATTCTCATCACATTGGTTTTCTTCCTTTTACAGAGATATCTTACAAGAAAGAATAGCTTCTCTATGAGTGCCATGCATCATATAGAAAGGACAAAAGCAAAACCTGCAATGAGTTTCCTTATTCATTTCTATGCTTATGGTCTAGTTGCTCTTGCTCTTCTTCCACAGGTATATCTTATCTATCTTTCATTCAGAAAGACAAACAGCGGAGGAGAAGTATTCCAGCCTGGATTCTCACTCGACAGCTATCGATATGTATTCTCAAGAATGGGAAATACTATATGGAACACAGTAAGAATATGTGGATCTGCCCTTATCCTTATTGTAGTAATTGCAATACTCATCTCTTACCTTACAGTAAGAAGAAGAAATGCCCTCAACTCTGTTATAGACACTCTCTCAATGGTTCCATATATCATTCCTGGTGCTGTCGTTGGTATTTCTCTTATCCTTGCATTCAATAATCCTGTACTCCCGCTAGTGGGAACGGCAACAATTATGATCGTATCAATGTGTATCAGAAGAATTCCATATACAATCAGATCTTCTGTTGCAATTCTATCCCAGATTCCTATTTCAATAGACGAAGCAGCGGAATCTTTGGGGGCTGGTAAAGTTAAGACTCTTGTAAAAGTTACTATTCCTATGATGTTCAGCGGAGTATTTGCAGGAGCAGTCATGAGCTGGGTTACCCTCATTACAGAGCTCTCTTCTTCTCTACTACTCTACTCCTTCAGGACACAGACTTTGAACGTCGCTGTTTATAAGGCTGTTGGAAACGGTACAGATGGAAGAGCCTGTGCTCTTGCAACCATTGTTACAATCTTTACAATCATCTCTCTTCTGGTATTTAACAAAATATCGAAAGATGGCGAGATTATGCTTTGAAAATATCGGCTCCGATTTTGGAGCCGATTATATTAGCATTACTTCCTTAGTTCTCTTTCAAATATTCTTTCACTTTCTCCATTACTTCCTTTACTCTTCCTTCCTTATATGAAGGCTCCAAGCCAGCTGAAGCAAGAATCTCAGGATAGCTTTTACTTCCACCCACAGAGCAAAGTGCATTATAAGATTCAAGAGCTTTGTTTTTGTCTCTTCGATATTCCATAAAGAGATCGATTGCACAAAGCTCAGAGAAAACATAGGAAATAAGATAGCGAGGAAACATGAAAACACCCATATTTCTTAATAACCCTGCCCCTTTCTTATTATCCTCCTCCATCTCTCCGTCACTCACGTTTGGATAGTATTCACTCTGTATCTCCATCCATTTTTCATTGATCTCATCAAATGATGCTCCCACATGAGTGTAAATCCATGTATTAAGTTCATGAACCGAAGTATATGCAACCATAGACTTCACAGCTTCCCTGAAATGAGAGAAGCGGAACTTATCGGCATCCTTTCCAAAGAAACCTTCAGCATAAGGATATGAGAAGAGCTCCATTGTCTTGGATGGAATCTCAACAGCATCCAAAGGCATTTCTCTGAGCATTACCAAGTCCAAGTGCTTGTCAGCAATATAACTCTGCCAAGCGTGTCCCACTTCATGAGTAAATACAGCTACATCCCAGTCTGTTCCATCTAAGTTTCCAAAGACAAAAGGATACATTTCTTTCTTCAAATCAGTACAGTATCCCATACCCGAAACTTTATTAGGAGAAGCATCTACATTTATGCTCTCTGTTTCAATCATACCATTAAAGAAGTCTGCCATCTCTGGTGTCATATCTCTATACATCTTCAAGGCAGCATCTGTAAGTACGGCCGCTCCACCTGCAGGCTTGGCGTTGCCATCAGTAAACATCAAGCCTAAATCTATACTGGTCATTTCTTTTAATCCCAGTCTATTCTTTGTTTCTTCAGTGATATCAGAGAGAACAGGAACCACATATTTCTTTATATCTCTGACAAAAGCATCCATCTCTTTCTCTCCATAACCAAGTCTGGAGTAGTTGATATCCATATATTCAAGGTAGTTTGAAAATCCATTTTCTTTTGCAATCTTGTCTCTCAAAGCCACCATTTTTTCCAGCATTCCGCCCAATGTATCTTTTTTATCAAGAAACGCCTTTGCAACAGCCTTTCTAGCTTTCACTCTTACATTTCTATCAGGATCAGTAAAAAGAGGACTTATCTGACCTTCACTCATCTCTTTTCCCTCATACGAAATACGAGTCATAGCCTTCTCTCTCTGATAAGCTGAAACGAGAGAATCTTCCTCTGCCCTTTCCTTCTGGGCCTTACTTTCTGTAGAGATGCTCTTTTGTAGTTTATCTGTTAGAACTGGTCCATACTTCTCCACAAGAGATGGATAGCATTTGTTATCAAGTATCGCCCTTAACAAAGGAGTAGTATCAAGCATTGCATTGCCTTCACTCTCTTTTTGCAATGCTTCCTGCCAAAAGGAGTCGGAAGAATCTAGGCTTGAATGTATATATGTCAGGGTATAGTTATATCCTACATCGGAGAGTGCAGCATCATATGCTCTCAATACATCATCTAATTCTATGGAAGATGAAGCTTCCTCAGCTTTTTCTGTAAGCTCCACTATTTCTTTCTTTAATGCTTCATAATCAGTAGGATTATATTTAAGTTCAGAAAATTTATAATTCATCTATTTTTCCTTTTCAAAATACTTGTTTCGATTATATTGACACAATAAGTTGTGATTCAACTCCCCCATTGGTTGTCTTTCGCACGATGAAAGCAATATGAGTGGATACTCCATTTGAACATCGCTTGGCTCTTTTTCTCTTAATTCCTCATTTATTTCTTCAGTCTCAGTGCACCCCAGACTGCGGTAAGCAGCTTGTGATTCCTTTGAAGAGTGGGCAGAGATATAGAGTTTCTCTGCTCCTATCGTAAGAGCTTCGGAAGCAGCAGAAGAAAACAGTCTTCTACCTATCCCCTTTGCTCTATATGGATATGACACTTCAAACTCTATTAAAGGAAGATACTGGTTTCTTGATCCGAAAAACTCCGTTCCAATTATTGAGAAACCTATTATTGAACCTTTATCAAAAGCCCCGTATGCAATCATCTTTCCTTCTCTGATCCCTTTCAAGATAATTTCTGAGAGCGAAATTTATTCTTCCTCTCCCCATTCCTCCACAATAGAGATGGGAAGAAGAACCCATTCTCCATCTCTTTTTCTCCAACACTCATTTACTATTTGATGTCTATCGAAGGAAAGAAGAGAATTCCTATTAAAGTTTTCTTCTGAGAGTTTTAGGATTTCAATCTCATTCATTAGGTATATCTGTCATCCCATCTAGGGGATTCTTCTTTTTCCAAATATATAGAAGAAGAGAAACATGAAACACTGTCGCTACGGTCCACGATAATGGGTAAGCGATATATAGAGACTCCAGATTATGGTGGGCGGCAAAATATGTAAAAACCCACATTATTCTAAACCCACAGATACAGAACACGCTGATGAACATAGGAGCAATCGAGTATCCCAAAGCCCTTATGCAAGACACTATCATCTCTTCAAAAGCAAAGATAAAGTAGACTGTAAGTACATACTTGACTCTTATCATTGCATATGCCACGACTTCACTTTCTCCCGAATAAAGTGAAAGAATATTGGGGCCGAAGAAGAGACAAATAGTGCCTAGAATCAAGGAAGATGCGACAGTGATGATTATTGACGACTTCATAATCGGCAATATTCTCTCTTTTTTTCTTGCTCCATAGTTTTGACTGATAAAAGATAGGTTTGTCTGTGCCAGACAGTTGTTTACAGTATACAAGAAGCCGTCGATACTGTTGGCTGCAGTATTGCCCGCAACAGCCAATGAACCAAAAGAGTTGACGGAGGACTGAATCAATACATTTGAGATACTGAAGAGTACAGACTGCAGTCCTGCAGGAACTCCCATATAAAGAATATCTTTCAGCTTTTTTCCGTCCAAAGACAGATGAGAGAAATAGAACTTCACGCTGCCACTTCCCTTATAAAGGGTCTTCATGACAAGAAAAGCACTGACAGCCTGGCTGATGATGGTCGCAAATGCTACTCCTGCCACATCCATTTTGAAGATGATGACGAATATCAAATTTAAAATGACATTCAATACTCCGGCAAAAGTTAGATAATAAAGTGGACGCTTAGTATCTCCATCCGCCCTAAGTATGGCAGAAGCAAAGTTATATATAAGGTTAAAAGGTTGGCCTATAAATATAATCCTCATATAGAGAACGGACTTATCGATGACGTCAAAGGGTGTATCCATGAGAGAGAGGAGAAGCGGAGAGAGGAAGAAGCCGATGACAGAAAGCCCTACTCCGCTGACAAAAGACAGAGCTATGGCTGTATGTATGGCCTTATCTACACCCTCCTTGTCATTCATACCTATGTTTCTTGCTACAACTACATTGACTCCGATGGATATGCCCATAAACAAGTTCACAAGAAGGTGTGTTATACTTCCTGTGGAGCCTATTGCAGCCATAGACGTATGACCTGCAAAACGTCCGACAACTATGGTGTCGGCTGCATTAAAAAGAATCTGCAATAAACCGGAGATCAGCATTGGGATGGCAAAGATGATGATTGAAGAAATAATTGGACCGTTGATCATGTCTATGTTATTCTTTTTCATCTCATCACCCCGGTTAATATTGCCACGAGAAATGATAAATGGCAATGTGTGATTTGATGAACAAAGTGTATTGTATTATACTGACAGCGTGAGAAAGAGGCTTTTGTTGCTATTGGCAGTAATTCTGCTGATTATTTTTCCCTTGTCTTCTAAGGCGTCTTCATATGATTTGACAATCTATAAGACTGCTGACAACTCTGTCATGGGTGTCAAGGAAGATAAACTGGGACTGGATATTACAGGATACATGTTTATAGGGGAAGGAGCCACAGAAGGTTTATACTTCAGAATAGGAGTACAGACACCTTTCGATACAATACTAGGGTATTTAAATCTTTTTAATGATGACGTATCTGCTAATGGTAATAAAGATAACACGAAAACCAGCGAAAAAGAGAATGCAATAAGTAAAGAAGACAATGTTATAGATAATGGAACCTTTCAGGACAACACTCTTACATCCCTCCCCGACACACTTACGTCTTCTCTCGATAATCCAATTAAAGCTCCGATAATCGACGTAAATGATTCTACAATCATCGATACAGCAAACAACGCGACCATCGACATATCGGAAATAAATGAATCTGCTTTAAATAAAGAAAGTGACAATATGATAGGAACAATCATAAAATCACCTGATCTCAACACTCCTATTACAAACGAATCTTCCCTTAATCAAGGTATTATTACGGAAGAAACTCTTAACGATAATTCATCCTTAGACGTTGTAGGGGAATCGGATGAGAATAAAGATACAAGAGAAGAAATCAATGTAGGAGAAGGAAACGCTACACTAGATTCCCCTCAAGGAACTGCCATAAAAGGCAGTACCACTAAAAATAGCTTCAATAAAGAGTGGAGACTATTATTTACTTTCGGCCCCGCAAGTAGGCGTTTTATGGGGGACAGTGCAATAGTTTATTTGGGATATGGACTCAGTGGAGATATAGGACATAAAGTCGAAGTTGAAAAAGATACAAAATTTACAATAAACACGTCATATGCCGTCCTTGGTGCAGATTTAGATTTCGGTATGAGATACAATTTAAGAGCAAGCTCATCTATCAGAGTGGGAGTTCATTTTACAGCTTCTCTTATTGGAGTAAGAGGTCAGACTATCCTAAACACTTATGAAGAAGAGATTGACAACAATATAGATATTTATGGATATGCCCTCTCAAAAAAAGGTATATTCGAAACACTGAGTGGCAAAGGATATATTATGCTTGCAACAGCTCTGGGATTCAGAAAGAATGTAACGTATAATTATTCAAATACTACAAGCAAAATTGGAGGCGGAACTATCACCCTATTACAAAATGTTTGAGTTTTTTGTCTATCTTGTTACTGTAGCGGTTACTCCAGGTCCAAACACTATTTCAAGCATGGCGAATGCCGCTGAAAAAGGATTGAAGGGTGTCACTTTTAATCTCGGGATGCTTATAGGCATTATTTTTATATCATCGTTTTCTTATCTCCTTATTTCTATTCTTTCAAAGTACATACCCCTTTTGTCTAAGCTGCTACAAATACTCGGAGTAATTTATCTAGTTTACCTTGGAATAAAGATGCTAAAAAAGTCAGGTAATGTGAAAGAGAAGACTGGAACATTTATTGAAGGCATGTTAATGCAGATAATGAATGTTAAAGTAATGATGCTTTGTGTAACCGCCATCTCCGAGTATATTCTTCCTTTAGATATATCAAACCAGGAAAGATGGCTAAGAGTGTTCATGATCCCTCTAACTTGTTTTGTCTGCGGGCTTGTATGGGCTATTGCAGGAAGTGTATTGCAGAGGTTATATGAGAAGAAAAGAAAAATGTTTAATCTTTTCTTTTCTTTGACACTTTTTATTTTGGCCATTATTAATTCCTTCAAGATATTCATTTAACACTTCGATATATTTAAAAGAATTATTTAAATATTTTTAGTTTGCAATTTGTTTTTCATCTGTGTATAAATAAAAAAAATCCTATTATTAAGGAGATACGAAGATGGCAATTAACACTCAGGCACTCATCATCGTAATCGGATACCTTGTAGGTATGCTCGTCATCGGCTACATAGTCGGAAAACTCAAAATCAAAGATGCTGACGACTATATGGTTGCAGGTAGAAGAATGGGACTTTTTATGGTTGCGTTCTCCCTTTCTGCAAACAACATTGGTGGAGGCAGCACCACAGGCTTGGCAGGTAAAGCATACACCACATGGGGTATGAGCGCAGTATGGTATGTACTCGCTGCATCCATTGCTATGATTCCTCTTGCATACTTTGCACCGAAGATCAGAAAGACAATGGCTGTCACTATTCCAGAAGTTGTAGGAAGAAGATTCGGCAAGTTCAGCTCAGGCTTCTCCGCCATCCTTAACATTCTTGCTCTCTTCTGTCTTACTTCCAGCCAGATTGCAGCATCTGGTAGCGTAGTATCTGTTCTTACAGGTATCGATACAAGAATATGTCTCATCATCGCAGGTGTAGTCGTCATTCTTTACACAACATTCGGAGGAATGATCGCCGACCAGATCTCTGACCTTGTACAGTTTATTATCATACTTCTGGGTCTGGCAATCGCAACACCATTCGTAATCAAAGGATGTGGCGGTTGGAATGCAATTGCATCCAAGCTTCCATCAGAGCAACTTAGCTTCACAAAGATCGGTTGGGTTGCAATCATCGGTTACATCTTCAACTACTTCTGTACATTCCTTTCAGGCCCTGAAATGATCAGCCGATTTGAAAGTGCAAAAGATGAGAAGACAGCTCAGAGAGCAAGCCTTCTTTCTGCAGTTTTGATGGCTGCAATGGCAGTATTCCCAACTCTTCTTGGTCTTGCTGCACTCTCTGTCAAGGAATCAATCGGCAACCCAGCTTCCGGTTCTGCAATGATGGCTGTAACACAGGCATATGCTCCTACAATAATCACAGGTATCGTATCAGCTGCAATTATCAGTGCAACAATGTCCAGTGCAGACTCTAACCTTCTCTGTATGTCTACAATGATCATCAACGACCTATATCTTCCATATTCAGGAAAGAAGCTTGATGGCATGAAGGAAGTAAAGGTAACAAGACTCTGTAACATCATCTGCTGTGCAGTAGCTATGTTCATTTCATTCTTCGGAATCAACATCGTAACAATGAACACATTCGCATTTGCAATCCGCTGTGCCGGTCCATTCGCCGCTTATGGCCTTGGTCTTGTGGTTCCAAGAGCTACAAAGCACTCAGGTCAAATTTCCATCATCACAGGAACTATCGGCGTTGTTATTTGGCAGATTCTCAGCGGCGGTGGCTTCTATCTTGGAATCCTCCCTGTAGTATTTGGCTGTGCTGTGGGCACAATCACATTCCTCCTTGTCAATCTCATTGAATGGAAGAAGGGTGTCGAAGCTGCTCCATCAGCTTATCTTGAAGACTAAAAACGGTCTTTTTTCAGCGTCTGGAAAATTTCAGGCGCTTTTTTTTCGACATTTTTGGGGAAAAACGCGTTCTTATATATGTAACCAATCTGTTATACAAGGAGGCGTCAACGAAAGAAACAAAGTTTCATATTACTCTATTACCCCATTTAGGCAGGGAAATCCCCTGCCTTTATCTATGGAACAAATTATTCTTTCTCTTCATACTATCCCCATGACGAAGGATCTTACATCGGGGCCCATTACAAAAAACCTCCTTCTATTTGCTCTCCCCATGATAATGGGGAACCTTCTCCAGCAGTTTTATAATATTGCAGACACAATGATAGTGGGACGATTTTTAGGTAAAAACGCTTTGGCTGCAGTAGGATCTTCCTTTGCTCTCATGACATTCTTGACTTCCATCATCCTTGGCTTGGCTATGGGAAGCGGAGTGCTTTTCTCTATGAAGTTCGGAGAGAAAGACAATAGAGGACTAAGAGAAGCTTCCTCTTCTTCTTTCTTTATTGTCCTCTTGACTTCTATTGTTCTTACTGTTGTTGCTTATGCTTTCCTAGATCTATTAAAAATCCTCATGAATATTCCAGACGAAGTATGGCCTGAAATGAGAGATTACCTCGTAGTAATATTCTCAGGAATTATAGGCATCTTTCTTTATAACTGGTTCTCTTCTTTTTTGAGAGCATTAGGCAACTCAACAATTCCTTTGGTGTTTCTAGCTATCTCCGCCATATTGAATATAGGTTTGGACCTATGTTTTGTTCTGGTTCTGAAAAGGGGCGTAAAAGGAGCTGCAGAGGCCACTGTAATTTCACAGTATTCATCAGGAATAGGAGTGGCAATTTTCACACTTCTAGTTTCCAAAGAATCACGGTTCTCTATTAAGCATGTTGATAAAAAGACGATTGGCGAAGTGACAAACTTCTCGTTTCTTACCTGCCTGCAGCAATCTGTCATGAATCTTGGAATATTAATGGTCCAAGGAAGAGTAAACAGCTTCGGTCCCGTTGTAATGGCTGCATTTTCCACTGGTGTAAAAATAGACGCCTTTGCTTATATGCCTCTACAAGACTATGGCAATGCATTTTCTACTTTTACAGCACAGAACTATGGGGCAGGAAAGAAAGAGAGAATAAAGAAAGGTATGAGAGTAGCCTTTATAACATCCCTACTCTTCTCTATCATCATCTCACTCATTGTATTCATACTCTCCCCTTCATTGATGGAATTATTTGTAGGATCAGAAGAATTGGAGATAATAAACGTAGGAACCGGATACTTGAGAGTCGAAGGCGCATTCTATGCTCTTATTGGCTTCTTATTTTTGTTCTATGGTTTATATAGAGCAGTAGGAAAACCTAGCATGAGCTTTATTCTCACAATAATATCTCTTGGTACTCGAGTCCTGCTTTCTTATACAATATCGAATATTCCTAATTTTGGTGTATATGGAATATGGTGGTCTGTTCCAATTGGATGGCTACTGGCAGATATCTTAGGCACTATCTATTACACAAAGAAAAAGCCACTGGAGGTAATAGAAACCACAAAATAAGGAAAAGAATCAAAAAAGTGACGAAAGGGACTTGAAAGGGAAAAGTGATTTTCATATACTTTCAAAAGTTGGTTAACAACTAAATGCGGCCATAGCTCATCTGGATAGAGCAAGTGCCTTCTAAGCACTAGGTGGTTAGTTCGAGCCTAACTGGCCGTAAAGAAAGTCAGAATTTGAGTAATCAAGTTCTGGCTTTTTTATTTTCTGCAGCCAAAACTTCCATTTCTTTCATAAGAGCACTGTCCACATACCCTTTTGTTTCTTTTTCTTCTGTGTATTTAGCACAGACTTTACATGCCTTTGCCAGTTTATGGGACTGAGCCCTGATACGGGAACTAAGGCTTTCCATAACTACAAGTAGTTTATTGGGATGTTCTTTGATATATGAAGGGAAAGACTCTTTATCAACGATTGTTACAACACTATCTTCAGCTGCAACAGTAGTCATAGTGCGTGGCTTATCTTCAATAACTCCCAATTCGCCAAAGACTCGTCCCTCCCCTACGATTCCTATCAGCTTGCTGTCTGCCGTCTTATAATCTATATATAAGTTTACAGTTCCAAATTTGACGAAGAAGACTTCTCCAGCCTTTTCGTTCTGCCTATATATAACATCTCCTTTCTTATATTTAGCATCTCTGATCATATCATTTACTCCCTTTTCCAAGCTTTATGATACGAGCCAACCGATTGAAGAAAGACTCATCATGTTTTTGTTTATCTTGGGATATATACTCGTCTATAGTCTTATATACTTCATGTAGGTCATCACCGATATCACGGAGTCTGGAGCTCATTTGATATAGGATAGCCATATCTTCTCCAGGGTGTTCTGATAGATATGTCCCAAACTCATCTCCCTCTATTCTCTCTAGTATAGTATCTGATTTGGCAACAATCGTTGCAGAGCGAGGAATAGCTTCAATTAATTCCAAGTGTCCGAAGTATTGACCTACTGTTTGGTCGACAAAGAGCATCTCTGTTTCTTCTCCATAATTGGCAATGACAGAAACTGTACCTTTTGTTATACGGTACATCGCCATTTCAAAGCTTCCTTCTTTATATATGATATCCCCTGTTTTGTATTCAACTATCCTAGGCATAGCGATTCCTTTAGCTTGATTATAGCAGTAACAGTGCTACAGAAAAAGAAAATCAAGCCATATTAAGAAATAATCCATTGATTTTACTTCTTTGTTTGGACAAACGAGAGTCAATAGTTTATTATCATCGTCATCATAGCTCTTAATGTTGAGGTATCCCATTTGAAACAAAAAGGAACAGTAATCACTTTCACATAGATTAGAAGAAGCCAATTCTAAAACATCAAACGAAACAATACTGTTTATGTTTATTAACTTCTCATATCTGACACCTTCAAGTTTTTTTAGAATAGGTATGTAAGGTTTTATTATTTTTGTATCATGCCAATAACAATCAAACTCTCTTCCACCTCTTAGGAAAAACTTACTTATAGATAAAGGATTGTATAGCGGCTCCTCTTGATAAGGTGAAAACTTATATCCTCCATACATTCCTTTTATTGTTTCATAATAGCTTGCTTTATTGTCTCTTTTGTCATCTATACTGTCTTTTGTAAGTGGAGATAAGTATCTCTCTACTTCTTTTTGTGTAAAGCCAAATAAAGAGACAAATGCCTCGTACATTGATATATCCTCGAAATTATTCACTAGATGTGAAATACTAAATGTTTCTCCTGTAATAAGAGCAAACTCTACACAATCTGTTGAAGCCTTAATAACATCGAAGAACCCACTTAACAAGGCTCTCATACTCTCTATTTCAGGATTAAAAATATTAGATATTAAAGGCTTGTCATATTCATCCACTAACATGACAACATCTTTATTTAAGCCTAGGCAAAGAATAAGCCTTCTCAAGTTTATATTGCAGAACTTTGAATGCTCGATTTCGATTCCATATCTATCAGCGATTGAGAAAATACGTTCGTTTAATTGGACCTCAAGAGAAAGTGCATCCATAGCGTTGATTATTCCTAAATCAAGATAAATAACAGGGTGTTCTTTCCAGTCATAATTCTTTTCATATATTTTTAGTCCCTTAAAAAGATTCTTTTTGCCTTTGAATATAGCTTCCAGAGTATAAAGGGTAAGTGTTTTTCCAAAACCATGCGGTCGAGCACAAAAGAACATGCCTGGTGCTTTTTTTATTAATGAATACAAATAATCAGTCTTGTCTACATAAGGTAAATCTGAATTTATCAACTCTTCAAAATCGATGTAGTTGAGACCATATTCTCCATTTCGCCTAATAACCATTCCTTCTTGCACTAAATACCTTTGTCTACAAACTAAGATATTATAACAGAAATCTTGAATTATTGATAAACTATTTTCTCGACATCCTATATTATCTCAACTTTTATACTCTCTATTGTGTCTTTTAGATTCTCAGGAATAGGAGGAATATCGAGGCCTTTGGAGATAAGATAAACACAATACTCTCTATAGTGGCTGTTTCTTACAGCATATATAGAACTCATGGGCCCTGAAATAATATCATCCCAGTTCATAGAAGAAGACAAAACATCTTTTATTCTTTCTTCCTCTATCCATGTTGGTATTAGTCCAAGTTCAACTTCTTTCTTATCATAGTCATCTTCACAGAATCCTTTGATGGAACAAATGGAATAATAGTCTACCCAACGCTTTTCAAAATAATACTCGTCAACAACCAGAAATGGTTTCTCTGGCTCTACTATTATTCCACATTCCTCCCTGCACTCTCGCCTTACTGCGTCTTCGATTCTTTCGCCTTCTTCTATTCCACCACCCGGAGTAAGATACTGCTTTCTTTTTGAGAGGTATGAGAAAAGATACTTCCCATCTTTCTCGATTATCGCCCTAGCTCCCCTTCTCTCTGTTTTAAAAGGAATATCCCTTTCAGTTCCAATGATTTCAAGCCTTATCATATTTGATCACACACATCGTTTTCCGCCAGGTCAGATGGTTTAAGTATCAATAAAGATAATAGAAATCCTGAAGTGGCACTGATTATTAACCCAAATAAATATACGAACATGGCATTTAATGGTCCTTGGGGGCCGTCCATCATAAAGAGGGCGAGGATCCCGGAAGGCCCCCATCCTGTTGAAGCAATGTCAAAACATTTAATGAATGCTCCTCCTATACCAGCACCCAGGCAAGACGTGATAAAGGCTTTGGGATGAGGGAGGGTGACTGTATATATCAAAGGTCCTGCAACTCCCATAGTACCTGGTATTGAAGCGGAAAAGGCCACATTCGACAACTTCTTGTTTTTTGCTTTTCTAGACAAAAACCAAATGGCCATACCCGCCCCAACCTGGCCAGCCCCTGCCATGGCAAATACCGGGTATAATGTGATATATCCATACTTCTCCAATTGAATGGGATATAAGGCGATTATTCCATGCTGGAGCCCCGCAACGTTAATCGGGAGGAAAATGGCGGCAGAGATGAATCCCACGATTATATTCATCACCATTGAATCCGTAAAACTCACCTTATCCATAAGAAAACAAAGGATGGAGGATATAAAACCAGCAAAAGGCATCACTACCAAAATATATGGAAGTACAGTTATCGCCACAGCCAATAGTGGAGTCAAAACCATATCCAGACTGGAGGGCATATGTTTTCTAAAAAACCTCTCCACTTTGGAAAGGATAAAGGCACCGATGAAGGCTGCTATCACACCTCCCGTCCCTTTGTAGAGTACGGATGATAGATTCATAAGTGACGAGATCTGATTGATTTCTGCAGATACGGTCATCATGCCCAGAATTCCACCTAGTATTGGAGTCCCTCCAAATCTTTTTGTGGCCAGGTATCCGATCCAACAGGTCAAAAAAGGAGTAAATGAGTCATTTACCAACAATAAAAGATGGTAAATGACTCCTATGACTTTAATGTCTTCAATCCGGGGGAAAAACTGAACCAGCAAATTTGCCACTCCCATTGAGAGACCGGCCACAATAAATGCAGGAATAGTTGGGTTGAAAACATCTGCCAACGCACCAAATACAGCTTTAGATTTTTTATTCATGCTGTTTATTTATATCCAACGCCTTAGATATATGCCCCTTGGCTTTACTAAGTAGGGAATTAGCTTCATCCTTTCCACTGCCTGTCAACACCATTACAATTGCAGTCTTTACGTGTCCTTCAGCTTCTTCCAATACTTTTTTTGCAGTTTCACGGTCAATTTCCGTTACTTCCATCAGAATATTCTGTGCCCTTACCACCAACTTTTCATTAGTCTGCATTACGTCCACCATCAAGTTTTCATAACACTTTCCTATTCCCACCATTGAAGCGGTACTTATCATATTGAGAATTAGCTTCTGGGCTGTGCCGGCCTTCAGACGGGTGGAACCTGTCAACACTTCAGGGCCCACTACGACTTCAATCTTTTTCTTTGCTATTTTTCCTATCTCGGAGCCGATATTGCAGGATATGGATGCAGTATTACATCCAATGGAATTGGCATATTTCAGTCCTCCGATTACATATGGAGTCCTTCCGCTTGCAGCGATGCCTATGACCACGTCGTCAGAGGTAAGATTATGTTGGATCAAATCCTTCTCTCCCAACTCGACACTGTCTTCAGCACCCTCTATGGCCTTGATAAATGCCTTTTCTCCTCCGGCGATCAGTCCTACAACCATATCTGGAGAAACACCGAAAGTAGGAGGACATTCAGCTGCATCAAGAACCCCAAGGCGTCCTGAAGTACCGGCACCCATATAAAAAATCCTTCCGCCTTTTGATAACGACTGGACACACCAATCTACTACTTCTGCAATAACAGGCAATACTTCATGAATCGCCTTGGGAACATTGGCATCCTCCCTGTTCATCTCGGTGATGATTTCAAGAGATGTCATCTTACTTAGTTCCATAGTATTTCTATTGCGTGTCTCGGTAGTCATATGAGATAGATCAATCATTTATATCTCCTTTTTTAGTGAAAGCATCAAAGCTCCTTTTGATGCATCGTGAATACTGTCTCGATAAGTAATATTCCCATCGATAGCTTTTATCTTTTGTAGCAAGACGCTTCTAAATGGAGTGTCTTTATCGATAAGTCCTCCGAAGAAAGCTACATATGTTTTCTCAAGACCCAGTTTTTTCTTCACTCCGGAGAGAGACAGGGCCAAAGACAAGGCGTTTTCCTCAATAATAGTGGCCGCAACTTTATCCTTCAATACAAATGCATCATTTACAATGGGAGCGACTGCAGCGATTGTAGCCTTATCTCCGGAATAAACATATTTGATTATTTCTTCCCGAGTGCTTAGTCCATACTTTCTAGATAGCATCTCTCTCAGGAGAGTACTCTCTCCATACCCATCCAGGTCTCTTGCCACATACTTTATCGCATCCCGACCCAAGCTATAGGCGCTTCCCTCGTCTCCGATGATATGCCCCCATCCTCCGGTTCTCTCTATGCTGCCGTCTTGTCCTTTTCCAAAACATATGGAACCTGTTCCAGCTATTACAGCAAGCCCGGCGTCTCCGGCATGGGCTCCTTCAAGTGCAATGATATGGTCTCCCACAAGGTCAAAAGAGATCTGGGCTTTTGAAAACTTCTCTTGGCAGATACTTCTCATGGTACTGTTACTGACACCGGCAGCCCCGATTGTAAGAAACCTGCACTTTCCATATCCATCCAATATCTGGATCACTTCATCGATCAAAACTCTGAAGCCATCTTCCCCGATGCTGTTGATGTTGAACGCACCCAGCACTTTCTTTTCGATGATATTTCCGTCCTTATCGCCGAGAAGAACTGTGGTTTTGGTACCGCCTCCATCTATTCCTGCATAATATTCCATACATCATCCTTCAAAGAAATAATCAAACGCTTTCTTTACGGCTGCATCCCAGAAAACCCAATTGTGTTCTCCGCTCCAATGGGTATAGGTGACACTCACCCCCTTTGCCTTCAGGGCGTTATACATCTCTTCACTATGTACTATCCTTGGGTCTTCTTCTCCACAAGAGAGAAAAACGGGAGGAATGTCCTCTGCTGTCTCCAATAACTCGAAAAGATTGCTGGATTTGGGAATGGAAGAACCGAATATGGCTTCAAACTCCTTTTTTCTTCCGTCGTTACTGGAAAAAACAGTCTTCTCTATATCTGCTACGGAGGAAAAGGCTGCACATCCGTTATACTCTGAAGGAGAAGTGAGAGCACACTTCAGAGCACCATATCCTCCCATGCTAAGTCCCATTACATACCTATTTTCCCTTTTATCTGAAAAACCAAAGAAATTCTGACATGTTTTATGGAGTTCATCATTGATGAAAGAGAAGTAATCCAGACCATAAACCATATCAGCATAGAAGCTTCTTTGGACTTCCGGTATTACCAGGGCTACATCTTTTTCCCTTGCATATCGCTCCACACATGTATACCTGGACCATCCGGTGCAGTTATCCGCCAATCCATGCAGAAGGTATACCACCTTGGTGTCGTCAAGTTTCTTTTGTTCAGGAAGAATGACGGTCATAGAAGTATTCATATCCATTACTTCAGATCTGAAATCAACACGTAAATGAGCCATATCTTCCTCCCTTTTATGCACCCATGGTACAAGATGCAAAGTGTCCCGGTTCAACTTCCTTCAACACAGGATTCTCTTTGCACTTCTCAGTTGCATAAGGACATCTCTTGGCAAATCTGCAGCCAGGTTCCGGATTAATAGGACTGGTGACTTCACCTTTAAGGGTGACCTTCTCCCTGTTTCGCCTGGACAAATCTATTGTAGGGATTGCATTCAACAAAGCTCTTGTATAAGGATGAAGAGGATTCTTAAATAAATCATCGGAGGAAGCAAGTTCAATCACCTGTCCCATGTACATTACCATTATCTGGTCGCTGATATGCTTTACTACGGCCAAATCATGGGTGATGAACATATAACTTAATCCCTTATTATCCTGAAGATCCATAAGAAGGTTGAGAATCTGGGCCTGGATGGATACGTCAAGAGCGGAAACCGGTTCGTCGCAGACAAGGAACTTTGGTTCAAGAATCATGGCTCTTGCAAGTCCAACTCGTTGTCTGAGACCTCCATCCAGCTCATGGGGATATAGGTTGGCATGATTTGAGGGAAGACCGCAGAGTTCCATGATTTTATCTGCCTTCTCCCTCTTTTCAGCTTTTGAAAGATTTTCGCCAGTCCCTACGATATCAAGAGGCTCCATGATCAATGCCCTTACACTCATTCTCGGATCAAGGGATGAATATGGATCCTGAAAAACCATCTGCATATTTCTCTGAACCTTATGCATCTCTTTCTTTTTATATTCAAGAATATTCTCGCCTTTATAAAGAACTTGGCCTGATGTAGCTTCATGAAGTCTCAGTATAGTTCTACCCAGTGTTGATTTTCCACAACCGGATTCACCTACGACGCCCAGTGTCTTACCCTCGAATATCTTAAAGTTAACATCCTCTACGGCATGTAAAAGCCCTCGGGGAGTCTTAAAATATTTCTTTACATTTACCGCTTCTATCAATGGTGTGTTCATCAAACTCCCTCCTTGCTATACATGTGGCACAATATTCCATGGTCTCCTTCATAAACCATCGGAGGAGGCGTAGTCCTGCACTTTTCACTTGCATTAGGGCATCTGTCTGCAAAACAACAGCCCTTTACTTTGATTCTAGGGTCGCCCATACGTCCCTTGATAGGATGGAGTCTGGGAGATGTTGATGTCAGGTCCGGAATACAATTGATCAATCCTTTTGTATATGGGTGGTTATGGGTATTGCCGAAGATCTCCTCTACTTTTCCTATCTCCACAACTCTTCCGCCATATACGACTGCCACAGAATCACAGAATTCTGCAACAACTCCTAAATCATGAGTAATGAGAATTACCGCAGAGTTGTATTTTTCTTTCAGCTCTTTCATCAGCTCCAGTATCTGGGCCTGGATAGTGACGTCAAGGGCTGTGGTGGGTTCATCGGCAAGTAACAGCTCAGGCTCTGCAATAAGTGCCATGGCAATCACGATTCTTTGTTTCATACCACCGGAAAACTGATGGGGATACTCCACTTTTCTCTCTGCAGGGATACCTACAAGTCTGAATATTTCATCGACTTTCGCATTCTTCTCTTCCTTACTAAGATCAGGGAAGTGGAGCTTCAGTACTTCAAGAACCTGGTCTCCCACAGTTTTGACAGGGTTGAGAGAAGTCATAGGATCCTGGAAAATCATGGAGATTCTTCTGCCCCTGAGTCCCAACATATAGCTTTCCGGTTTATCAAGGAGTTCTTCTCCCTCGTATTTGATGGAACCTGATGTTATCTTGCCTATTCTCTTCGGCAACAAGCGCAATATAGAGAGGGCGAGAGTGGTTTTTCCTGCTCCGGTTTCACCTACAAGTCCGATTTTCTCTCCTCTTTTAACATTCAAGGAAAAGTCATTAAGTGCATACACGATGGCATCGTCGGTGATATATTCAACGTTTAATTTTTCAATCTGAAGTAGATCGTCGTTCATTTCATCTTCCTTTATTAGTTCTTGCTCTTCGGATCGAAGGCATC
>JALFCJ010000010.1 GCA_022771185.1 Spirochaetales bacterium
CAAGGTGGGGCAATACTCGGGCGTAATGCAGGAAGCCGGAATAAGAAGAATGTTTGAAAACTAAAAGACAGAGCAGGGTTTGAAAGCCCTGCTTTTCTTATAATTTTGTCCTTAATTTTACAGCTTACACTTGAATTTACCCTCACAACAGTCTTTTTTTATTTTTACAAAGACTGTATTAATAATCTCGAAAATTAATACAAACCAACTCTTACTACATAAGAAATAATAGATATCTTGTGAAAATATCGAACATAAACTCTAATTGTTACTATAATAACATTAAATATTATTTATTAACATCTTGACCATTTCTTAACAAGAGAGTATCGTCTCATCATCCTACTTGTATCTTTAGGGAGATAATTGAAATGAAAACTAAAAAAATCGCTTCTGTCCTCTTAGTCCTTATGCTCTCAGTAGCATTTGTATTTGCTAACGGTTCAAAGGAAGAGGCTTCCTCTTCTTCTAATAAACTCAGAGTTGCAATGGAATGTGGCTACGCTCCTTACAACTGGACTCAGACTACAGACGCAAATGGCGCAGTTAAAATCAGTGGCAGCACAGAATATGCTTATGGCTATGATGTAATGATGGCAAAGCTCATTGCTGAAAGACTCGGAAAAGAGCTTGAAATCGTAAAGCTTGATTGGGATTCTCTTGTTCCAGCTGTTCAGTCCGGTACTGTTGACTGCGTAATCGCTGGTCAGTCCATTACATCAGATAGACTCCAGATGGTAGATTTCACTACACCGTACTACTATGCCTCCATCGTATGTCTTGTAAACGAAGGTAGCAAGTATGAGAATGCAAAGGGAATCAGCGACCTCAAAGGTGCTGTCTGCACAAGCCAGCAGAACACAGTCTGGTATGATGTATGTCTTCCTCAGATCGAGAATGCAAACATCCTCCCAGCTCAGGAAAGCGCACCTGCAATGCTCGTAGCACTCTCAGCCGGCAGAGTCGATCTCATCTGCACAGATATGCCAACAGCTCAGGCAGCTCTTGTTGCATATCCTTCATTCCGCCTCCTCGATTTCACAAATTCTTCCGACAACTTCGTCGTAAGCCAGGAAGAGATCAATATCGGTATCTCTGTTTCCAAGAATAATTCTGAACTTACAGCTGCAATCAACGAAGTTCTTGCAACTCTCACAGTAGATGACTTTAACGCTATGATGGATGAAGCTATCTCCGTCCAGCCTCTTTCAAACTAATAAAGGAACTATGATCTGATGACTATATCACAGATGAACTTCTTCCAGAGAATGTGGTACATTCTCCAGCGTTATAGCGGCTCCCTTCTTAACGGGGCCGCTACAACCATGATTATCGCCATTGTATGTACACTCCTTGGGTGTGTAATCGGATTTGCAGTAGGACTAGTGCAGACTACAGAGCCCAAAAAAGGCTCTGGAATAATCAAGAAAAGCCTTTTGAAGATTGTAAAATGGATTCTTGATGCATATGTAGAAATCTTCAGAGGCACTCCTATGATGCTTCAGGCTGCCTTCATCTACTATGGAATGGCACAACTCTTTAACGTCAATCTTTCTATGTGGAGTGCAGCCATCCTCATAGTATCAATCAACACCGGTGCATATATGGCAGAAACCGTCAGAGGTGGAATACTAAGTATCGATAAAGGGCAGACAGAAGGTGCAAAGGCTATAGGCATGAACCACGTCCAGACCATGATGAAAGTCATCCTTCCTCAGGCATTGAGAAATATCATGCCCCAGATAGGTAATAACCTTATTATCAACATAAAAGATACCTGCGTTCTCTCCATCATTGGAACTGTAGAACTCTTCTTCACATTCAAGAGTATCTCAGGAGCCCTCTATACTTATTTCGAAGCAGCAACCGTTACAATGATCATCTACTTCATTCTCACATTCACATGCTCAAGAATCCTCAGATGGGTTGAGAACAAGATGGACGGACCGGCCAACTTTGATCTCGCCACTTCCGATACTCTTGCCTTCACCAGCGGCATGACAAAATACAATAAGACTACAGGAGGTACTCACTGATGGAAGAACTCTTGAAAGTTGAACACCTTGTAAAATCATTCGGAACAAACAACGTCCTGAAAGATATCGATTTCTCTGTAAAAAAGGGCGATGTAATAAGCATCATAGGATCATCCGGAAGCGGTAAGTCTACTCTTCTCAGATGTATAAACATGCTTGAAGACGCCACTGGCGGGAATATCTACTTTCATGGAAAGAATGTCTTAAAAGGCGAAGTCAATGAAGATAACTACCGCACTAAAGTGGGTATGGTTTTCCAGAGCTTCAATCTCTTCAATAATCTTGATGTTCTTGATAACTGCATTGTAGGCCAGACTTGCGTCCTCAAGAGAAAGAAAGATGAGGCAAAGCAAATTGCCCTCGAGTACTTGTCAAAGGTAGGAATGTCCCAGTACATCAACGCTAAGCCCCGCCAGTTATCAGGAGGACAGAAGCAGAGAGTGGCAATCGCACGCGCTCTTGCCATGAGCCCTGAGATTCTTCTTTTCGATGAGCCCACATCAGCCTTGGACCCTGAGATGGTTGGAGAGGTATTGGATGTAATGAAGACACTTGCTTCCAGCGGTATGACAATGCTCGTAGTTACACATGAAATGGCCTTTGCAAGAGATGTATCAAACAGAGTCATCTTTATGGCTGATGGAAGAATCGAGGAAGACGGAAAACCAATGGATGTATTTAATAATCCAAAGAAAGAAAGAACTAAAGAGTTCTTATCCAGATTCCTTTCAGATAAAAAACAAGCTTAAATGATGGGACAGAAAGCTTTCATGGTTCAACATGAGAGCTTTCTTTTATTT
>JALFCJ010000144.1 GCA_022771185.1 Spirochaetales bacterium
AGGAGAAAGAGAACTGGGGGATGAAAAGAGACTGGTAATACTTGGCACTCCTCTTCCATCCCTTCAAGCAAAAAGCGAAATATTCGATGCTGTCTCCTTTGCTTCTGAAAAGGGGTGGGCTGTAGTTGCACCATTTGACTCAGGTTCCGGCGCCTACGCCCTTCAATCGGCACTAAAACTTGGAGCTCTTCCTATAGCAGTCCTTTCCTCTGGCATTTCAAAGTGTCCTTCGGAGAGTATGCTGGAGTTAATGGAACAAGTATACAACAAGGGAATCTTGATCACTCAGAATGCACCCTGTGTCAAATATGAGAAGTGGCATGTGGTACTAAGAAATAGATTCCTCTCTTCCTTCGGCGACGCATATTTTCTAGTAGAGGAGAAGAACGGAGGACCTTCATGGGCTGTATTCGATCCTGCCGTGGAGAAAGGAAAGAAAGCATCTATTTCTCTCTCAGCCGCCTCCAATCCGAACTTCACTTGGTGCAGCGAGAGACTGAAAGATGATGTGGTTCCATACAAAAAGCCAAAAGATCTTCTTAAGCTCTTCTTGGAGGAGGAAAAACCTCGAAAGAGAAAAGAAAAATATGTAGATCCCACACCTTCCTTATTTGATTGATACCTTGTTTGTTGACCATAGAGCCACAAGATAATAACATCTACTAGATTCCAATATTTTAGAGGATAAGAAAATGAAACAGATTACCGCCAATGAATTGCGAGAGAAGTATATTGAGTTCTTCGTCTCCAAAGGCCATAAACAGATCAGCGGGGCTTCCCTTATTCCTGAAAACGACCCTACAGTCCTTTTCACTACAGCAGGAATGCATCCACTTGTTCCATACCTTCTTGGAGCTGATCATCCGGCAGGAAAGAGACTTTGTGATTATCAGAAGTGTATCAGGACAGGAGATATCGACAGTGTAGGAGATCCAAACCATCTCACATTCTTCGAGATGCTGGGCAATTGGTCTCTAGGCGATTACTTTAAAGAAGAGATGATCGAGTACTCTTTCGAGTTTATGACAAAGGTTCTTGAGATTCCTGTAGATAAGCTCAGCGTCACAGTCTTCGAAGGAGACGACGAAGTACCAAGAGATACAGTAGCAGCTAATAAGTGGGAAAGCCTTGGTATTCCTAAGGAAAGAATCTACTTTATGCCTCGTGAAGACAACTGGTGGGGACCAGCTGGCGAAACTGGACCTTGTGGCCCAGACAGCGAAATGTTCATCGATACTGGACGTGAAGCATGTGGACCTGACTGTAAGCCTGGTTGTCATTGTGGAAAGTACTTTGAAATCTGGAACGATGTATTCATGGGATACAGAAAGGAAGCTGACGGCACTTACCACGAGATGGACAGAAAGTGTATCGATACAGGAATGGGTATCGAGAGAACTATCGCTATTCTCCAGGGAAAGAAGAGTGTCTATGACACAGAAGTATTCCAGCCTATCATCAAGGCTATCGAGGGACTCAGTGGCAAGAAGTATGGCGAGAATGAAGAAGATGACATCTCTATCAGAATCATCAGCGACCATGTAAGAACCAGCGTCTTTATTCTTGGTGACCAGAAGGGTATGGCTCCAGGAAACGTTGGACAAGGATATATACTTCGCCGTCTTATCAGAAGAGCTGTAAGACATGGAAAGAAAATCGGTATCGAAGGAGATTTCTTGTCATCTCTTGCTGAAGTCGTCCTTTCTCTCTACAGTGCTCCATATCCAGAGCTTGCTGAGCATAAAGATTTCATCTTTGATGAATTGAAGAAAGAAGAAGAGAAGTTCTCAAAGACACTTGTAAACGGAGAGAAAGAGTTTGAGAAGCTTCTTCCAAACCTTCTCAAAGGACAGAGCAGAGTAATCGGCGGCCGCATCGCATTTAAGCTTTATGATACCTATGGCTTCCCAATCGAATTGACAGAAGAACTGGCTAAAGAGCATGGCTTCAGTGTTGATAGAAAGGGATTCGAGGAAGCTTTCGAGAAGCACCAGCAGATTTCAAGAGCCGGTGCAGAGCAGCAGTTCAAGGGTGGATTGGCTGACCACAGTGAAGCTACTACAGCTCTTCATACAGCAACACACCTTCTCCACAAGGCTCTCTCTGTTGTCCTTGGTGGATATGTAAAGCAGCTTGGTTCCAACATCACAGCTGAGCGTCTGAGATTTGACTTTAACCATCCTCAGGCTCTTACTAAAGAAGAGTTGAAGAAGGTTGAAGACTTGGTCAACGAACAGATTGAAAAGGACTTACCTGTTGTCTGTGAGACAATGAGCCTTGACGAAGCAAAGAGCCAGGGTGCCGCAGCTCAGTTTGATGCAAAATACGGTGAGATGGTAAAAGTATACTCAATCGGAGATTTCTCAAAGGAAGTATGTGGTGGACCACATGTAGAGCACACAGCTCAGCTTGGACACTTCAGAATCGTGAAAGAGCAGTCATCTAGTGCAGGAGTCAGAAGAATTAAGGCTGTACTTGAGCACTAATTAGTAGATTTGTTATCACTAGGGGCTTCAGCATCAACGCTGAGGTCCTCAATTTTATTGAGCCTGCTCTGGACCATATCGTCTATAATGCCGTCAACCAGCATTTTGCTGATTATTGGCAAGAGCTTCTCCAAAGCTCTCTGGCTATGTGTATATAAATCTACGTCCACAGCACTCTTTGGATCTGTAAAGAGTTCTTTTACAGGGACTCCAAGCCCATTAGATATACGCTGAATAGTATCGGCCATAGGATAAACTTCACCTCTTTCAATTTTACATAACTGTTTTCGTGATAATCCGATTCTATTTGCAAGGGCTGTCTGACTTAAGCCTTCTAATTGTCTGATACGAACAATATTCGTCCCTATAATTTTTTCCAGGTCCATATGAAAAGTATAGATATGTAAAAGTATTTTGTCTGTTAACTTTTTAGGCGACAAAAAGTTACTATTATTAACCTTTAAGGTTACATAACAATCAATCCAACTGTGATTATTGTTTTATGAGGTTACTTTTCATCGTTTCTGATGCCAACTGACCGCAGGCGGCATCTGCACTCCGCCCTTTTTCTCTCCTGATACTGTAGTTTACTCCAAGTGATTTGAGAATAGATGTAAACTTCCTTACTTCCGAGTCTGAGGGTGAAGAGAAAGGAAGATTATCGATAGGGTTCCAAGGAATGAGGTTAACAAGGACTTCCAACCCTTTTGTAAACTTCTGTAGAGATTTCGCAGCTTTCTCTGTCGTGTTGATTCCACCAAGCATGCAGTACTCGAGAGTAATGCGTTTCTCGTTTCTGTGCTGGAAGGAAATAAGCGCCTTCTTTAATTCTGAAAGAGGAAACCTGGTGTTTACAGGCATAACTGAACTTCTTACATCGTCGTCTGCCGCCACCAGCGATACAGCAAGGCGGACAGGAAGATGGAGCTCCGCAAGCCTCTTTATTCCCGGAACAAGGCCACATGTGGATATTGTTATTCTTCTATATGAGATATTGATTCCGTCTTCCCTATGGATATATGTAATGGCCTTCATTACTTCCGTGAAGTTTGCAAGAGGCTCTCCCATTCCCATAAAGACGATATGAGTAATGTGCTCACCCTCTTTTTCAAGATGGATCAGCTCCTCCACAATCTCTCCTGCCTTTACATTTCTCACCAGTCCCATAGTTCCTGTCTTACAGAAGGCGCATCCCATGGCACATCCTACCTGACTGGAGAGACAGGCTGTATAACGGCCATTACCATCTGATAGTCTTACACACTCAATAATTGCTCCGTCTTCCAATTCTATAGCAAGCTTAAGTGCTGAGTCTGAGGTAGAGCGTCTGATTACTTTTGATGAAAGGGCAGAAGGGTGATCCTTGATTATTCTCTCTCTGATTGCTTTTGGAAGGCTTGTCATAAGAGAAAAATCTGTCACTCCCTTCGTTAAAAAAGAGTAGACGATCTTTGCCTGAAAATCTTTTTCCAAACCTAAGTATTCTTTTATTTCATCATTTGTAAGACAGTAAAGGGTAGCCATATTATCCTCCGTGGCCATTATAGACGAAATAAAGAAAACTATCGATTACCTAGGGACATTTATCGGTGGAAAAGAAAGTGAGCGAATAAAAATGAACGAATTTTCGATTTTTTGTCTTAAGATAATTAACAAAATCCTTTTTTCTGTTATTCTACTTTAGTGTAGGACCTTTCCCCTAGGGAACTGATCCTAAAGGAGAAAAAAATGAAGAAAAAGATTGTTGCAATTGTTTTGGTAGTTGCTTTGGCTCTTACAGGTCTTTTCGCAGCTCAGTCCACAAGCGGAACATCTAAGAAGGGACAGTTCTCTATTGGTGCTGGAATCGGTACTGATTTGTCTGTCGTCGCAAAGTATGGCATGGGTAAGTTTGACCTTCAGGGTGACCTCTCCCTTGACTTCTTGAATGGCAGTTCCTTTGCTGTTGATTGTGGTGCTTTCTACAACTTCTATGATTGGAATGTCGTCTCTGGTTCCCTTAAGGCTCCTCAGTATATTTCCTTCACAACAGGTCCTCTTGCAAAACTCATCATTAAGAATGGTGTAGGTCTTGGTCTTCTCTGGGGTGTAGGTGCTGAATATACATTCCCAAAGGTTCCTGTAACTGTTTTCTTGAAGGTTGGTCTCGGTGCTAAGATTGATTTCGGTGAATCCGTTAAGGCTGGTGTAACTGGCTATGGTGTTCTCGGCGGTCTCTACAACTTCTAAGAGAAAACAAAATACTTATATAAAGGGCCCAGTTTTCGGGCCCTTTGTTATTCTTCTATAACCTCTTCATATCTTTTCTTCTCTGATCTCCTTACTCTTGCCTTCACTAATATAGTGTAGTCCTCATACTTTATATCTTGTATCTCCTCCTTTCGTGACAACTCTGAAAGAATAGGAGATGAGTAAGGAAGACGGAGAGATATAGTTTCAAAGACTTCGTCTGTTATTCTTTCCATGGCGGCGAGGAGTTTATCGAGGCCTTCACCTGTCTTCATACTGGTTTCAACTGTCTCAACACCTTGGCTTTTAAGGTAACTATATGAGATATCGTCATAGATAGAGTCCACTTTATTGATCACTACCAGTTTTACTTTGTCTCTTGCTCCCAATTCTGATAGAGTCTCCATTGTGGTATCAAAGCATTTGACACAGTCCGGGTGGGAAGCGTCTGCAACGATTATTACGGCGTCGGAGTTTAAGGCTTCTTCCAGAGTTGACGAGAAGGCTTCTATGAGAGAGTGAGGAAGGTTCTGTATAAAGCCTACAGTATCTGAAACCAGGACCTTCTGGCTTGAAGGAAGAGTGAGGGATCTAGTCGTAGTGTCGAGAGTGGCGAAGAGTTTGTCTTCTGCAAGAACTTCAGATTTTGTCAGACGATTAAGAAGAGTAGACTTTCCTGCATTTGTGTATCCAGTGAGAGCAAATGAAAAGATTCCTGTCTTCTCTCTTTTTTGTCTCTGTATGCTCCTCGTCTTCTTCAGTGTCTCCAATTCCCTATCCAGTGCTTTTATTCTCTCTTCAATAGTTCGTCTCTCCAGTTCCAGGGCCTTTTCTCCCTCTCCCTTGGCGCCTCTTACGCCACCTCTCTGCTGGGATAGGTTCGCCTCCCTAAATATCAGCCTTGGCTTTTCATAGAGGGCGCGGGCTTTCTCTATCTGGAGCCTGGCTTCCCTGGAGTGTGCGTTCTGATAGAATATAGCTTCTATTACAGCTTCTCTGTCGGAAACAGGAAGAGAGAATGCTGATTCGAGGTTCATCTCTTCTCTGGGAGAAAGAAACGCATCTATGATCACCTCCTCAGCATCAAAGGCTCTCGCCCATTCCACAGCTTCCTGTACTTGTCCCTTTCCAAGAAAGGTAACGCTGTTTTCTTTTTTAAGAGTAAAACTCTGGTGACAGACGATATTCAAGCCTAAAGTGGAGATAAGGCTTCTTATCTCACTCTCTCTCAAAAACACGTCTCTTTCATTTTCTCCTACACTTCTTGTAGTAATAAGTGCAATTCGTTCTCCTGCCATAGGACCATCATAGCAGAATAGGACTGTGTTTTGAATCTGATAGGGTGGAAGAAGAAATAGAATTGGTGCATACTCTAGGGGTAAGGAAAAAGGAAAATGAGTCTTAACTGTGGCATAGTAGGACTGCCAAATGTAGGAAAGTCCACAATATTTTCAGCCGTCACATCAGCTCCAGCTGAAGCGGCGAACTATCCATTCTGTACAATTGACCCAAATGTGGGTATCGTCAATGTCCCTGATAAGAGACTTGATAAAATCGTAGAGCTTATTCCACCTGCAAAAGTGGTTCCTGCAACTGTTGAGTTTGTAGATATCGCAGGACTAGTTAAGGGTGCCAGCCAGGGAGAGGGACTGGGAAACAGATTCCTGGGTGCCATTAAAGAAGTTGGAGTAATAGCTCATGTAGTCAGATGCTTCGATAATGCAGATATAATCCACGTCAATAATAAAATAGATCCTGAAGGCGATATCGAAACCATTAACATCGAGTTGGCACTTTCAGACTATGAAACTGTAGATAAGCGCTATCAGAAGCAATCTAAGCTTGGAAGAATCAGTAAAGAGCAGCAGAAGGAGAATGAGAAGGTCCTCCCTCTCTACGAGAAGCTCCTAGCTGCCTTGGAAGAGGGGATTCCTGCTCGAACTTTAGGCTTCGATGAAGAGGAAAGAGCACTACTCTATGATCTCCACCTTATTACAATGAAGCCTGTAATCTATGTATGTAACGTAGATGAAGACAGTATCGGTGTAGATAACGAATATGTAAAAAAGGTCAGGGAAGTAGCCAAGAAAGACAATAACTCACCAGTTGTAGTCATCTGCGGAAAAATCGAGAGTGAGATCGCCGCTCTTGATACAGAGGAAGAGAAGAAAGAATTCTTGGATGCAGTAGGCCTGGAAGAGAGTGGATTAAATCACCTTGTAAGAGCCGCTTACCATGCTCTTGGCCTCAGAACATTCTTTACAGCTGGAAAAGACGAAGATAGGGCTTGGACATTCAAAGAAGGAAGTAAGGCTCCACAGTGTGCAGGTATCATACACACAGATTTTGAAAAGGGATTTATCAAGGCTGAAGTCTATAACTACGATGATCTTGTCACCTACGGTAGCGAAGCCAAGGTAAAAGAAAACGGAAAGATGAGACTTGAAGGTAAGGAATATGTTGTTCAAGACGGAGATATAATGTTCTTTAAATTCAATGTGTAAGTAAATTTTCTTTTATAAAGGAAAATAGTTGTACACTTTTTTGTTTCTACGGGTATAATTCATGAGAGGAGGCAGAAAATGAAAAAGATTCTTGCAATCACATTAGTTTTGGCTTTGCTTGCATTGGTAGGCTGTTCTACAACTCTTCCAGTGAACGCAACATCAAATCCAGTGGGAACTAAAGTAGGTGAAGCTACAGGTATGTACCTATTTAACTGTATTCCAATGTTTGGAGCAGACTCTGGTATCCAGAAGGCTGCAAAGGAGGGAAACATCACAAACATCTCAACTGTAGACCAGAAAGTAACTTGCTACTTCTTGTGGTCAAACGTTACAACAGTTGTCACTGGTGAGTAATTAGCTTAAGTGAAAGAGCCTCCTTAGGGAGGTCTCTTTCGTTATAGTGGGTCTTATGAAAAAATTTCTTCTGATTTTATTGGCATCTCTTCTTATCCTCTCTTCTTGTTCTACAACAGAGAAGGCATATTCATTTGTATCAAGCGATGGAATCAGAGTATTTCTCAGGCCTGTAAAACTTAGTGGGGAAGTGCCAGTAACACTAGATATGACGATCCCTACTGAGAAATCAAAGATTATTGGAGACGCAACTCTCAATTATTCCATCATTACGAAACGTAGCGCTATCAAAGATATTGAGTCCATTTGTCTCGTTTTCTCAATAGATGACGGCTCATTTGAAACAGAAAACAACGAGCTGTTGTTTGTAGAAGGGAAGCGAAAAGATGAAATCGAAATAAGACTTACATCCACTCTTTCCCTCTCTTCAACGCTTTCTTTAATGGAATCAAATAGAGTAGAAGTCACTCTTAAAGCAGACTCCTTCACGTATTCCCTGGATTCCACTTCATTTATTTCTTCACTAGATAACACTAAAAGTTATTTACTCTAGTGGGGGAATGTCAACAGAGACTATTCTACCTTCGTCATTATTGCAAGTGTCTTTCTATTTCTCCAATAGCACTCTTGATAGCTTAAGTATTCTTTCCTTATCCATCTTAATAACTTTCCTGTCATATGTGATAAGACCATTTAGTTCA
>JALFCJ010000164.1 GCA_022771185.1 Spirochaetales bacterium
CCATCCTGGGTTTACTGTCATGACGAGAACCAGATCTACTTCATCCAATACCGCTTCTAAAAGTGACACAGGAGTACCAGGGTTAATAGCAACTCCGCATGATACTCCAGCTTTTTTTATCATAGACAGGCATCTCTCCAAATGATTGGTCGCCTCAGCATGAACCGTAATTATATCGCTTCCTGCATCTATAAATGATTCTATCATTCTTTCAGGCTTATCGATCATAAGGTGGGTGTCGAAAATTAGGTCGCTGTTTTTTTTCAAATCTTTAATAAACTTAGGTCCGAATGTAATATCTGGAACAAATTGTCCATCCATTACATCTAAATGTACATAGTTACATCCTGAATCAGAGATACATGTCAGAGCTTCAGCAGCTCTGGAGAAATCTGAAGCCAATACTGATGGTGAAATAGATAACTCGTTTCTTTTCATATTGACATTATATTTTGCACTCTCTTTGTCCGCAACATGTATACTAAAAGTCTAAAAAAACAAATGTTTGATTTTTTGCCGTTTTGTGCTATATTTACTTTAGAAAACAAAATTAAACGAGACAGTGTACCGAGCAGTATCATCTGCCCGGGCTTTCTTTTCGTCAAAGATTGCATTGTCTTTGGAGGCATTATGATTGACTTGAAGTCACTTCTTTCTGAAGAAAAAGCTTTAGGAAAAAATCCATATTTTTCATACAAGGTCTCAACATTGGAAGAGATCAACTCTGAGATTCTTCAGATGAAAAAAGTTGAGGCAAAAGAAAGCCTCAGACAAGATGCCATTACAATGGAGTATGAGAACCCGGAATCTATCGTCCTGACATTTGTTGCAGGAAGAATTAACCTTTTGATGAATCCACATGAAGCACAGGTAAGACTTAACAATCTTATGAATACTTTCCATGATAAGAGGAATTATGCGTGTGCCGAGTATATTGCATCTATTATTTTGGAAGCTGGTGACTCTCAGGATGCCTTGATAGTACTGGGAGAGATTGCTAAGAGTAATAATGACGAAGAAAAAATGTGGTCTTACTATGAAAGATATGTAAGATGCAACAGTAAGGACACAGATTATATCGCAAAGGTCGCTTCCAACTATGAGAAAAATGGGGACAAAAAGAATGCAAAAGTCTATTATCAGAGAACTCTCAATAGACTTCTATCTGCTAATGACAGCGTAAAGACAAGAGAGATTTTCAAGGCACTTCTTGATAACGGAAGTAGCGACTTTTCTTTCTATTCAACTTATATTGCCAAGCTTGGAAACTCGCCTTTGGCCTTAGATTTGTCCAAAATGCTTCTTTCTTTCCTTATGGATATGAAGAACTCATTTACTTCTGAAACAGCTCCATCTTCAAAAAGAAAAACTTTTGAGAATATTATTGATGTAGCAAGAAATATTCTTTCTATTGATAAAGATGATACAGAAACAAAAGAGCTGTTGTCTTCTATTCTCAAAGAAAAATATGGGTCTTCTTCCAGATATAATGAAGTAAATAGAAAATTCGATGTATTAAAGTCAAACGATCCTGTAAAAGCTCTAGAAGAGTTTGAGAAGAACATTGCTTATTCTAAGAATACTTTTGTTATCCAGAATGCTACAAAGAAAGTCGGTCTCATTACAGATGTAACCAAAGATGGCATTTTGAGCGTCAAGTTCTCAAATAGACCTGGGGATGAAGTTAAAATCAGTGTTGTCAACGCTATGGTTTCATTAAGAGCCCTCTCTAACCAAGACATTAAGGCTATCAAGAAAGGTAAGAAGGCAGAGGTCATAAAGAATAAGATTTATAGTGATGGTGGATATGAATGGCTTTTGAAGACTCTCCTCTTCTCAAGTCAGAATAAGACAGCGACACTTAAAGAAATGAAGGATGAGGTTGTTCCGTCTATTCTTTCAGATAAAGAATGGGATGCTGTATCAAAGGTCATCAAATCAATTGCACTTATTGATCCATATATCGATGTAATCAACAAGTCAACTTACCACCTGAGAGACTACCCTTCGACAATGGAAGAAAGAACATATGAGACATTCCTCGGTTACAAAGACTTTGGTAAGCGTGTATCTACTCTTCTTGAGGCTAGCGAGATCGAAGGCATTGACTTGAAGTCAGACTCATTCTTGGACATGGTCAGATATTTCTCTGACTATATCAAAGATGAAAAGAATGATATCCCGACAAGAATCGAAGCATTATTGGTCGTCGAGAGCATGGGAGAAAAAGGTGTGCCTGTAGCTTCCGAAGTTTCTTTTGATGACCTATATAAAGATCTGGATCTAAACCAGAAGAAGGAAGTCTATGAGAATTTAAGCTGTAAAGACAGCAAGAAGACATATGTAGATCTCGTTTCCCATTCTGATAAGAATGCTTACGATGTACTTGAAGCAATCTTCCCAACTAATCCGACAAAAGAGTTGATGAAGAAGATGCAGAGCGTAAACCCAAAGAAGTATCAGGCTTATGTCTCCCGTTGTCTCAATAGCTACAAAGAAAACGGTATTGCATTCGGAGCATTTGTTGAATCTGGTATCAAGGCAGAGGATTTGAAGAATGCTAAGATAAAGGAAGACGAATTTGTTTTGACTGAGCTTAATGCCCTTTCTTCTGTTTCAAGAGGCGTTGGAATAGATGAGAGACAGATAAAGTCTCTTAGAACAGATCTTATTGAACGTAATAGGCTTAAGTCTTTTATTTCCAATGCAAAAGAACCTGAACTTAAAATGATTGCTCCTCATCTTGTATGGAACCAGGGACTCTCTTCTGACGAGAGAGAAACTTTCAAGGCTCAGATTCTTTCACGCTTCCCTTCCTTTGATTTTAGAGAAAAACAGGAAGAAGAGGAGAAACCGGTTGAGATTTCTGTACACAGAGGTTTTATGTGTACAAAGAAGAGCTTTGAGAGAAAGCAAGCTGAACTTATCGACATCAAGGAGAATCAGATTCCTCATACTCTTCATGAGATCAAGACAGCCAGAGAGCTTGGTGACCTCAGAGAAAACAGTGAATACCAGTACGCAAAGGACCACAAAGTTTTCTTGGATAGAGAATATGAGAGACTTGCCAATGAGCTTAGCTCAGTCAAGATTATGAGTATGACAGATGTTTTGGACGGTAGAGTCGGATTCGGCACAAAAGTAAGAATCATGAATACCAAAGACAATAGTGAAATCACATATACATTCTTCGGTAGATGGGAAAGTGATCCGGACAATAACATCATCGATATCAATGCTCCAATAGGGGAAGCCCTCATTAACCATCAGGTTGGTGAGACTGTAGATTATACTCTAGGTTCCAACTCCTTCTCTTATAAGATTCTATCAATAGAAAAAGTTGAGTTCTAATATAAAGCGGCCAAATGGCCGCTTTATTAATCTTCCCTATTGTAGAATCTTTTTAAGTATTCTTTCTTAAACTCAGTAAACCTATCTTCTGCTATCGCTTTTCTTATCCTCAATACAAAATCATAAAGATAGTGAAGGTTATGCTCGGTAGCAAGCATTCCTCCTAGCATTTCATTACACTTTATCAGGTGGTGCATATACCCCACACTATAGTTACGGCAAGCAGTACAAGTACAACCTTCAACAATCGGTCCCTGATTGAACTTATGTATTGCTTTCTTCAGCGTCAATAAACCATCATCAGTGTAAACAGCTCCATTACGGGCGATTCTTGTAGCTAGAACGCAGTCAAATAGGTCGATTCCGTTTTCAACGCAGTATAATATATAGTCGGGACTGCCTATTCCCATTACATATCTAGGTTTCTCTTCTGTGACATACTGGGCTGTGTATGCAAGCGTATCCTTAAACTGGTTTCTGTCCTCACCTACACTTAATCCACCGATTGCAATCCCTGGAAAATCCATATCGCTAAGAGTCAAGGCACTCTCTTTTCTAAGGTCTTCATAGAAGTTTCCTTGTACAATACCAAAGAGGTTTCCTCTAAAAGACTCCCCTAGCCTTTTTCTTTCTTCAATAGACCTCTCCGCCCAGCTCTTTGTAATCTTCCAGGCATCTTTGGCAGCACGATGTTCAATTCCAGGAGGAGTACATACATCCAGTACCATTGCAATATCGGATCCAATGGTTTTCTGAATATCAACAACTTTTTCAGGAGTAAAAATATGCTTTGAACCATCTATATGGGACTGGAAAGTTACACCATTATCTTTTATCTTTCTCAGCCCTGAAAGAGAGAACACTTGGAAGCCACCGCTATCTGTAAGTATATTTCCATTCCAATGAGAAAAGTTATGTAAGCCTCCATAACTCTCCAAGACTTCTGTTCCAGGTCTCAGATACAAATGATAAGTATTTGCCAGAATTATCTGATATCCCATATCTTTTATCGTGTCATGATATATTCCTTTTACAGTACCATTAGTACCTACAGGCATAAATGCAGGCGTCTCTACATCTCCATGCGGAAGATGAACTACACCTAGCCTGGCTTTTGAGTTCTTGTCGCGTTTTATTTCAGTAAATATTCTACTCATATGATTCTACCTAATCTATCAATTATAAAGTTTATTATTAAAGTTATTATAACAGGAAGCAATACAGATAATATGGGGTGTATTGTCCCTTGATGTGCAGCAATTGAAAATACCATATCAGAGACATAATAAACCACTGCAATACATAGAGATTCAATTATTGAAAACAGAAGTACATTCTTTTTCATAGAATAACTCATGGTTGCAGACACAGTCATTAACACGAAAATCGAAAGTGGTGAGAAAACTGATCTAAGCCAATCAGTGCACTTTTCCTGCCATGCCTGAGGCGAAGTATTCTTCAGTTTCTTCAAATATGAACTTGCTGTCTTAAAGTTCATGGTCTCTATATTTAAGTTCTCAGATTGAAAGAACTCAGGTTCAAGATTAAGGTCATGCAGATCAAGGGAAGGAAGAGTCGATATTGTAACTCCAGTTTTATCCATGTAAAAGCATTTGGCGTTTGTGATAGACCAATAGCCATCGCCATATGAGCCTTCATCTCCTTCAATTCTACTTTTTATCTCTCCATTCTCCGTCTTTACAATGACAGGATCCAAAATTACCTTTTCACTTGCAATAAATCTTCTTGTATATACAAGATATCCATTATCATCCTTTAGAACAATATTTCTCGTATCATTACTGCTACTGAGGCCAAAAAGTTCTTGGCCTAGAGTGTCGTGTTTTGCAATGAGAGGGTTGATTATCTTTTCTTTGGCACCAATTGCAAGAAGAGAAATAACAAGAGCCAAAACAATTATTGGAAGAGCTATTCTTTTCTTTCCTAGTCCTGCATTTAAGAGTGCAATCCTTTCATTATTTGCACTAAGCATGGAAAGAAAATATGTAGTGGCAAAAAGAAAAGCGAGAGAGGATACCATCATTAAATACTGTGGAACAGATAGCACAGCATACTCCAATATACTTTTGAAAGGAATTGAACCTGTCATGATATTGTCCATTCTGCCAAAGAGTTCCACAGCCACGAGAATCAATGCAAAAACAAGAATGGCAACAATACCGACCTTCAGAATAGATTTAATGATGTACCTGTCCAGAATCTTCACTATCTTGCCTTCCTGTATATAAACAAAAGTATAAACGCAATAAGCGTAATCAAGATATCAGGAGCCAAAATCAAAAGATATGGACTAGTTGTAATATTGAATATCATCAATTGTGCACCAAATAACATATACCAATATGACACAGCAACAACTATGGCCACAGCAAATCCTGTAAGCTTTCCATGTTTTACTCTTACATTTGATAGTGGTAGAGTTATCAAAGTAAGGACAGTACAGGCAATGGAAAGAGCAATCTTTTTTGTCAACTCGCTTTTATAGTATTGGCCATAGAAGTTTACAGGAAGGGATCCCAAGTATTTGTCTTGTAGTGTAATTTGGTAAACATTATCATCTATATAGTTCTGGTCTACGCTACCCTTTCCTGCCATTTCTATCAATTGAGATATTTTAAAATAATTCTTCTCTTTTTCTTTGTAATAAATATTCTGATCGTTTTCTTGAACTAGGTTTCTTTCATTTATTGTTTCTATAAGTTCTGTAGATGAAAGATTTACAGGGCTTGTGGAAGTAAGGGATGGGACTTGTGATGAGAAATCAAGATATATTCTACCTTTATCTGCAACAGCATATGCAAAAGTATCGTCTCCGTCTGCAGAAGAAAGAAGAATAGACGGATTGTCTAAGTCCAGGGAATATACAAAAGAAATAGGATCAACAATAGTCATTTCTCCCCTGCTGCTATAGACACTTTTATTAAACTTATCTTCATCTTTACTTATCAATAATAAGTCTTCAATCTCACTCCCTTCCGCTCTTCCGTTGGAGAGCATTATATTACCTACACTGTTAATACTATTACTCTCTATTTCCATTGTAGGCATTTCCGCCATCAATACTGCCAATTTATCACGATAGATGACACTTGTGTAAGGTTGGAGGACATCTGCTGTAATAAAAGTAAGAATACTGAGGATAACAGATGCAACAACAAGTGGTGCATAAACACGGAAAGATGAAATACCAAGACTCTTCATTGCCAACAGTTCGTTACTGGAAGCCATATCTCCAAGAACCATACTACAGGAAGTAAGAGTTGCAAACGGGAATGTATATACCAGAAACTGAGGCATATATAATAAGACCATCTCAACCATTGTAGGCACTGAAATATTCTTCAAAAGAATTTTCTGTACTAACAATAGAATGGTATTTACAAAGAAAATGGCAAAGAAAAACAAAAAAGCAACGATAAAGCTTTTTAAGAATTCCTTTAGTACATAACTAGATAAGAGTCTTGAACTGGAGACAGCCATTTATTTTACTCCTGTGGAGCCAAATCCCCCTTCACCTCTCTCTGATTGTGAAAGATCGTCAGAGACTTCAAATGAAGCATTCTCCACCTTTGCAATTACAAACTGGGCTATTCTCATGCCGTTTTCAACAACGAAATCTGTTTTTGAATGGTTAATTAGATTTACCTTTATCTCTCCCCTGTAGTCACTGTCCACTGTCCCGGGAGTATTAAGGCAGGTGATACCGTTTCTATAAGCCAACCCAGAACGGGGACGAACTTGAATCTCATATCCAAGAGGAATCTCCGGGCAAAGTCCTGTAGGTACAAGTCTCCATTCTCCAGATGGTATGACCAATGGGCCCTCCGGAAGGAAGGCCCTTACATCACAACCTGATGCACCCTTTGTTTCATATTCAGGGAGAGTGACATCAGGGTTAGTTTTCCTAAATCGGACAACAATCATTCAGCGTCCTTATTTTCCTTTTTCTCGTTTCTGCCTTCCTTATGGAAGTCTCTGTCTCTTCTTGGACCACGATAGTCTCTGTTATCTCTTCTGTCTCTATTGTAGTCTCTTCTTCTTTCTTCTCTCTTTTCTTCTTTTTTCTCTTCTGCTGCACCTTCTTCTGTTTCAGCGCCTGGCTGAGCATCGATATAAGAAAGGTTAAGTCTGCCCATTCTGTCGATTTCAATAAGCTTTACATCAACTTCCTGTCCGACTTCAAGAACATCGGAAACATTCTTTACTCTGTCGTGAGAAAGCTTGGAGATATGACAAAGACCTTCTTTTCCAGGGAGAATCTCGATAAAAGCACCGAAGTCAACGATTCTCTTTACTGTTCCATGATAGATTTTTCCACATTCAGGCTCTTCGATAATTGATTGGACAAGTTTCTTTGCTTCCTGAGCAACTGAATTGTTCTTTCCATAGATCATGACTGTTCCGTCATCATCGATGTTGATTTCAGCACCACTCTGTTCTGCAATAGCTCTGATTGTCTTTCCACCTGTTCCAATGACAGCTCCGATCTTGTCCTCTGGAACCTTGAGAGAAAGAATCTTTGGAGCAAGAGGACTAACCTCTTCTCTAGGACCAGGAAGTACAGAAGTCATGATACCAAGAATATGCATTCTGCCTTCTTTTGCCTGATTAAGAGCCTTTCTCATGATTTCTGGTGTGACACCAGCAATCTTGATATCCATCTGGAATGCTGTGATACCGTCCTTTGTACCAGCTACCTTGAAATCCATATCGCCAAGGTGGTCTTCTTCTCCAAGAATATCTGAAAGAACAACATATCTGGAGTAATCAGCACCTTCTGTAATGAGACCCATTGCAATACCTGCAACTGGTTTTGAGATTGGAACACCTGCATCCATAAGGGAGAGACAACCACCGCAGACGCTGGCCATTGAAGATGAGCCGTTTGACTCCATAATTTCAGATACGACTCTGACTGTGTACGGGAAAGAATCCTTCTTTGGTACAACAGCTTCAAGAGCGCGCTGAGCAAGGTGACCATGTCCAATCTCTCTTCTTCCTGTCGTAAGTCTTCCACATTCACCTACTGAATATGGAGGGAAGTTGTAGTGGAGCATGAAGTTGGAGTATGTCTTTTCACCATCAATGTTGTCGAAAAGTTGCTCATCGTTCACTGTTCCAAGTGTTGTTACAGCCAAAGACTGTGTCTCGCCACGTGTAAAGAGAGCACTACCATGTGTGCAAGGAAGAACACCAACTTCACAAGTAATAGGTCTGATTTCAGTTACTTTTCTTCCGTCTGTTCTTACACCGTCATTAAGGATAGATGCACGAAGAATGTTATATTCCATATCATCAAACATCTTCATTACAAGGTCATATCTCTTTGGATCTTCATCGATAAGAGCACTGAACTTCTCGATTACTTCACTATGAACCTTGCCAAGAGCATTACCTCTGTTCATTTTTCCCTTGACAAAGGAAGCTTCCTTCTCAAGTGGATATGCATATTCTTTGATTGGCTCCATCCAAGAAAGATCTTCTTCTTTGAATTCCATCAAAGGAAGTTTTTCTTTTCCACAGAGCTCTCTCATTTTTGTCTGAGCTTCACAGATCTTTGTGATTTCAGGCTGTGCTGCCGCAATAGCGCCGAGCATGTCGTCTTCGCTAACTTCGTGTGCACCACCTTCGACCATTGTAATACCGTCATGTGTACCAGCAACAACAATGTCCAAGTCAGCCTGTGGAATCTGCTGGAATGTAGGGTTTATTACAAATTCATTACCGATTTTTGCAACTCTAACAGCTGCAATTGGTCCGTAGAATGGGATATCTGAGATTGTTACAGCACAAGATGCTGCGTTAATGGCCACGATATCTGGAGTGTGGACCATATCAGAAGAAACAACTGTAGGGACAATCTGAATTTCTCTTCCGAATGCTTTGTCGAATAATGGTCTCATCGGTCTGTCGATAAGACGGGAAACAAGGATTTCTTTATCTTTTGGTTTTGATTCTCTCTTAAGAAATCCTCCAGGAATCTTTCCTGCTGCATAGTACTTTTCGTTGTACTCAACGGATACAGGTACGTAATCGAGGGGTTCGCTTGGAGCTTCTCCACAGCAAACAGTGGCAATGACTACAGATCCTTCACAGCGTGCAAATACGCAACCATTTGCCTGCTTTCCAATCTTTCCAGTCTCGAATGTAAGGTCAATTCCCCCTACGTTTACGGATACTGTTGTAACATTTGACATTAAAATTACCTTCTTTCTTTCTTTTATAGTTCTTTATAGTTCAGTACAGAAAGCCAGAGATGACTCTGGCTTTCCAAATATTCTTTATTTTCTAAGTCCAAGCTCTGCAATAAGTGCTCTGTACTCATCGATATTTCTGTTCTTAACATAGGCAAGAAGTCTTCTTCTCTGACCTACAAGCATCAAGAGACCTCTCTTAGAAGCGTAATCTTTAGGATTAGCCTTAAAGTGATTCTGAAGGTCATTGATTCTTGCTGTAAGAAGTGCAATCTGAACCTTTGCGTCTCCAGTGTTGGCAGCATTACCGCCAAACTTCTCGATGATTTCTCTTTTCTGTTCTGCTGAAATCATTTCTGTTCTCCAAAAAATATAGAATCTAGGGGTAAAGAACTCAAAGATACCTCTGATATATCCGTATCTGTAGGCTTAAAACATAGATTATCATCATCTATATAACATAAGCCATTACAGATTGAGCCGGATTTATCCAGACTCTCTGCTTCATAAACTCCCGGTGGCGGCAGTAGTTGATGAATTGAATCTCTACCATAAACCAGAGCATCATCTTTCAACCTGAAAGGGCATGGCATCAGATCGACGCGATACTTCCGGCCGATGAGAGTCGGAATACATCCGGTCTCACCTTTTTCTATCACCCTTCTTACAAGAGTTGACGAGATCTTTTCTCCACCCTCCGTAAGAATTGCTTTCTCAATAATAACCTTGGTATCTATTCCTATACTTTTAAAAATGGAACCAAGATCTTGAGCAGAGGCAGAGGAACTAGGATTACCAAAGCGGAAATCTTCACCTACCACCACTGTTTCAGGAGTTGTAAGAGACGTTAGCATCTCTATAAACCCACTAGCAGATATCATACTGAATTCATGGGAAAAGTCAATGACTACGAAGGCATCTATGTCCTCTTTCTCCACTTCTTCTTTTCTCAATCTCAAAGTATCTATATTTCTGAATTTACCAGGCTTTGGATTAGAAGAAAAAGTAATCACCATAGAGGTGGAGGAAGGAATTTTCAAGCTTTCCTCCTTCACTCTTTTTATAAGAGTCTGGTGACCTAGGTGTACACCGTCAAAGACTCCTATGGTGATTACAGCTTTTTTATTCTTAAGTTCTTTTGACTTCAATAAAGATACAAAGTCGTACTCTCTCATTAGAACCTCGTAAGAAACTTAAATTTATCACCCTTCTCACCTATTCCATACGGCTTATTGTCTATAAAAACAAAGCAATACGGTTTATTGGAATCTGTATCACTGATAATATGGCTGGAAAGCTGGGCTCCATTATCAATATTTTTCTTTTGTCTGGCATCCATTTCCACTGTAGAAAAGAGATTGGTTTTCTCCAGTAGAAACATGGTATCTTTTCCTATGTCTTCAAGCGTAAAGGGACCCACTTCCAAGCGCCTAAGAGCGACCAAGTGTCCACAAGTATTTAGCCGATATGCAATGTCTCTTGCAAGAGAACGTATATAAGTGCCTTTGGAGACCTTTGACTCAAACTCCAGGATGCCACCTTCATATGAGACGATATCTAAGGATGAAATCTCAATCTCTCGAGGCTGCATTTCCACGTCTAATCCTTTTCTTGCCATTTGATACGCTCTTTTTCCATCAACATGTAGTGCACTATAAAGAGGAGGTGTCTGAAGTTGCTTTCCTATAAAAGTAGGTAGTATTTCCTTTATTTCATTTAGGGTTGGAATATAAGAAGATTCTCTGACTGTGTTTCCTTCAGGATCCAGTGTATCTGTTTCAGTACCAAACTTAAATCTACCACGATATTTTTTGCCGAAAGAAGAAAATACAGGATTAAGCCTGGTGGCTGTTCCAATAAAAACAACCATCAGGCCAGAAGCGAATTTATCTAAAGTACCGGCATGTCCCACCTTTTCTCCCTTATGTTCCTTTTTTACAGGATAAAGAGAAGAAAAAGAAGTGACACCTTCTTTTTTATCCATTAAGAGAAGAGAAAAATCACTTCCCATCGTTTGAGACCACCTCGTCGATCAGTCTATTAATTCTTTCACCTTCGATATAAGAATTATCTTTGATGAACTTAAGAACAGGAGTGTTCTTTGTCTTCATAACACCGGCAAGCTTGGACTGGATGAAGTAGGATGCACCTTGGAGAGCTTTTACAGACTTCTCCAGAACACTGTTATCATAAATATATGAAACATAAACCTTTGCACTTGAGTTATCAGGACTAAGCTCGACTCGTGTAATACTGACAAGAGTACTGAGGTTATGATTCTTTATGGCTCCTTTTACTATGAGGCTGGAGATTGTCTCAAGAATCTTATTCTCCAGCCTTTCCTGACTGTACTCACTCATCGAATTCCAATGTCCTCTTAACTTCTTCAGTATCTACGACTTCAAGTATATCGCCTACCTGCAGATCCTGCCAGTTTTCAAGTCCGACACCACATTCGAAGCCTTCAAGGACCTCCTTTGCATCATCTTTGAATCTCTTGAGTGAAGAGATCTTGATAAGGCTCTGGCTGATCTGAATAGAGTCTCTGATTACGCGGACAAGGCTGTTACGTTTGATCTTTCCTTCAGTAACCATACAACCTGCAATGATACCGACTTTTGGAACCTTGAATGTATCTCTGACTTCGACTTTACCGATATCAACTTCCCTAGTCTCAGGAGATAGCATGCCTTCCATAGCAGCCTTAATGTCATCAACTACATCGTAGATGATATTGTACTTCTTTATCTCGACCTTCTCTTCGTTTGCCAAAGCCTGGGCACGAGGTGTAGGTCTGACGTTGAAGCCGATGACAACTGCATTTGAAGCTGAAGCAAGAGTAATATCGCTTTCGATGATTGCTCCGGCGCTAGCTCTGATTACATTAAGTTTGATCTCAGGTGTGCTGAGTTTCTCCAATACACCTGTGAGTGCCTCGACAGATCCCTGGACGTCACCCTTGATGATGACATTGAAGTCTGTAACCTGACCTTCCTTAATCTTTTCGTTGAGGTTCTCAAGTGTAACCTTATTTCTGCTGCTGTTTTCACCAAGTCTCTCAAGTTCCTGACGCTTTGTAGCAATGCTTCTTGCTGTCTTTTCATCCTCTGTAACCTGGAACGGATCGCCAGCTGAAGGAATATTTGATAGGCCGATGATCTCAACAGGAGTAGATGGACCAGCTTCTGTGATCTTTCTTCCCTTGTCGTCGAACATTGCCCTGACACGACCTGAATAAATACCGGCAACATAGTAGTCCCCCTGATGGAGTGTACCTTTCTGCACGATAACAGTAGCGACAGTACCTCTACCCTGGTCGATTCTCGATTCAAGAACCTTACCCACAGCCCTACAGTTAGGATTAGCCTTCAGCTCAAGCATTTCAGCCTGGAGAAGGATAGTATCCAATAAGTCGTCGATACCAATCTTCTTTAACGCAGAGATCTCACAGTACAAGGTCTGTCCACCCCATTCTTCAGGCATAAGGCCCAAATCAGAGAGCTGTTGCTTGACTCTGTCGGGATTGGCTTCTGGAAGATCGCACTTGTTGATGGCAACAATAATTGGAACCTTTGCAGCCTTTGCGTGGTCGATGGCTTCTCTCGTCTGCGGCATGACACCGTCATTTGCAGCGACTACAAGAACGACGATATCTGTAACCTGGGCGCCTCTAGCTCTCATCATACTGAATGCAGCGTGGCCCGGAGTATCCAAGAATACAATCTCACCCTTATCTGGAACGCTTACTTTGTATGCACCGATATGCTGGGTGATACCACCATACTCTCCTGCAACGACGTTGGTACTACGAATAGCATCAAGTGTCTTTGTCTTACCATGGTCTACGTGTCCCATGACAGTGACAATTGGTGGACGTGGTACCATGTCCTCTTCTCTATCTTCTTCCTGTTCGATGACAGTTTCGTCATAAAGAGAGACAAGATGGACGGAACAACCATATTCAGATGCGATAATCTCAGCTGTTTCATGGTCGATCTGTTGGTTGATAGTAACCATCATACCCATCTTGAAGAGCTTGGATATAATATCTGAAGCTTTGAGATTCATCTTCTTTGCCAAGTCAGCAACAGTGATATTTTCCATAATATCGATGCTGCTAGGAACAGCTGAGAGCTTCATTTCCATGACTTTCTTCTTCTGAAGTGCAAAGTCCAGCTCTTCATCTTTCTGCCATCTGTTGTCCTTGTCCTTTCTCTTGTTGGCGTTTGCACTTGTCTTTCTGGCACCGTTTTTCTGGTTTAGTTCCATTGGTGCTGGAGCGACACTCTGGCTTCTAGGACCATTAGAGAAACGTGGAGCGCCACCCTGAGGTCTATTACTGCCCT
>JALFCJ010000191.1 GCA_022771185.1 Spirochaetales bacterium
CTGTTGCTAGAAACGGATGGCTCGCTGACTACAACGATCCTATCTCCTTCCTCGATATGTGGGTGACAGCTTCTGGTAACAACGATGTACAGTTCGGTAAGGGTGCACACAAGGATCTTAAGCTCTATTCCCTCGACCTCACAGACCTCGGATACGATGTCAAGGTTGTTGATGGAACATGGGCTGAGACGTATGATGTCATCATCTCTATCATCAAGAAGTGCACAGATCCTTCTGTCAGAACAGAACTCATGCACAGAGCTGAAGATCTCTTGATGAGCACAGGATGTATCGTTCCTCTATACTTCTATACAGATATCTACATGCTTTCTGACAAGGTTGAAGGCTTCTTCTCCAACCCACTCGGATACAAGTACTTCATGTACACATCAATCAAATAAGAGATATCTCTTATGAGTTAAGGCCTTCCATTCCGGGAGGCCTTTATTAAAAACAGGCTATTTATTTATCATTTTGCCTGATAACTACTTTTCTTGTTGTAGCTTAAAGAGGCATAGAAATAGAGAAAAATAGATTCTCAAATATTTTGGTACAGAAATGGTACACCGTTCTGTAAATAAAAAGCCCTCTAAATAGAGAGCTCATATCATGCTTAACCCTTTATTTCCTTTCTTCCAATGGATGATGATATATCCATTGATTTACCAAACTTCTGTCCAAGGGACATGGAAGTGGGGTCTACGCTCTTTTTCGAATATGTTCGTCTGATACCATATTCACTGAAGCAAAGACGTTTTGCCTTTTCTTTGTTTTCATTCTGCAACGTTACAAGGGCGTTGTCTGAAAAAGTATCGGCCATTCTTAGTTTCTTTTCCATCTCTGGGCATGCTCCGATCACGAAGGAGTCTTTTGTTATCTTATAACCTTGTTTCTTGAGTTTTCTTATTTCTTCATCAAGAGCTGAGAGCATGTCTCCGAATAAATATAGTGCAGCCTCCACTTCTTCTAGTTGTCCATAGGCTCTAAGGGCGGTTCCATTTTCAGTTCCCATTACCTTTACAATAAATACGCCTGTGGCTTTACCTACAAATTGCGCTAATCTATTTAGATAATATGGTAGTCTACCTGCTTCATAAAGATTGACGTCATAGATTTTGTCTTCCTTGCTATTATTCTCTTTCAGTACTTCTGAGTTTTCTAATAATAGCTTTCTAGCCTTTGAAAGAGCTATCATGGCTTCGTTTTCAAATGGGGAAGAAGACATGGCCATAAGCTTAGCCATTCTTTCTTTTATTCTTTCTTCGTCATCCAATTTATTTTTGACTCGAGCTTTGTCAAAGCCATCTTCAACTCCGATTTTTGCACAGTATTCTCTGAATTTAGGAGTATGAGCACCACTTGTGTAACCATTAAGGGCAAAGTCTATAGCATGTGCCGCTTCATGGAGAAATACATTCTTAAGTACAGAGAAATCTTGATATATTAAATCCTCTGACAAGAGGATCAAACGCTGCTCGGCATCAAATTCTCCCAGTCGTTCTCTTTCAGTGAAAACTACAAAGAATATTTCTTCGTAGATAGGATCATAGATATTCCATTCTTTATGAATCTTTTCTTTCAATTCATTTTCCACTAATTTCAGCTTTATTCTTACTTCTGATTCTTTTTCCCCAGTCACTCTGATTGTCTGATCCATGCTCCGATGATATCATCAAACAAGAAGCAAAAAACAGAGATAAGGTAGACTATGAAGAAAATTTATATAGAGAGCTTAGGTTGTGCAAAGAATCAGGTGGATTCAGAAGTACTTCTTGCATACGCAGATGAAGAAGGCTACGAGAGAGTGGAGAATGCAGAAGATGCAGACGTTATTGTAGTCAACACTTGCGGCTTTATCGAAAGCGCAAAAGAAGAATCCATCAACACTTTCTTCGCTCTTAAAGAAAGATGTCCCAATGCAAAGATAATTATGGCAGGATGCCTTGCCCAAAGATATGGAAAAGAGATGGAACTGGATGAAGCTGATGCCATATTTGGTAATCATGACCTTTCCCTTTTTCCTGAAGTATTGAGAAATATAGAGAGAGATGTGAGGACAGTCACTGTTCCGGAGTATCCTGATCCAGATAGAGAGAGGGATGAAAGAAAGGACTTGTTGTCATTCCCACGCTCTGCATACCTTAAGATTAGCGAAGGCTGCAACCATTGCTGCTCATACTGCGCTATTCCTGTGATCAGGGGACCATTGAGATCACGCCCCTTTGAAAAGATTGTAGCGGAAGCAAAGAGACTTATTAGCGAAGGAATCTATGAGATAAATGTCATAGCCCAAGACTTGGGTGCCTATGGTTTGGATATCTACGGTAAGAGTAGGTTTACTGAGCTGATGAAGACACTCTCATGCCTTGACGGAGACTTTGTCTTGAGAATGCTCTATATCCATCCCGATACTTTCCCTCTTGATTTAATCGACCTTGTCTCAGAAAACAAGAAGATACTCCCTTATTTCGATATTCCTGTACAGCACGCAGATGAAGAAGTATTGAGAGCTATGAGAAGAAGTGGAAGCGGTGAAAAATATGGAGAACTCTTTCAGAAAATAAGGGAAAAGAATCCTGATGCTGTAATCAGGACTACACTTATGCTTGGCTTCCCAGGGGAAGACAGAGCCGCCTTTGAAAAGCTATTGGAGTTTGTAAAAAACGCTGAGCCGGATTGGATGGGTTCTTTTACTTACTCAAGGGAAGAAGACACGCCAGCTTACTCAATGAGAAACCAGAAGGAACACGACAAGGCACAGAGAGAAGCCAAGAAGTGGCAGAAAGAACTGGAAGAGGTACAGACTCCTATTACTGAGAAACACTTGGAGCGCTTTGTAGGAAAGACATATAGAGCCTTGGTTGAAGAAAAAATCGAGGGTGAGGATCTTGCTATCGGCAGAATATACTCTCAGGCGCCAGATGTTGATGGCCTTACGGTAATAATGGGAAGAGACATGAAGCCGGGAGATACAGTTATGGTTGGTATCAGAGCTGTCAGGGGCGTTGATTTGGAGGGAGTGAAGATTGATTGACCTCTCCACATTAAACGCCGAGCAGCTTGAAGCAGTAAAGGATGATGAGAACAACCTCTTGATCCTCGCGTGTGCTGGAAGCGGTAAGACAAAGACTATTACTACAAAAATCGCTTATGCAATAGAGACAGGGCGCCTTAGACCTTATGAGATCTGTGCCGTTACGTTCACAAATAGAGCTGCAAAAGAAATGAGGGATAGAGTTGCATCCCTTCTTCCCGATGTCGATACTACATCTATTGTATTACGCACATTCCACTCCCTTGGTGCGACATTATTACGTAGATTCGGTGTCTCTATAGGTCTCTCTAGTGACTTTACTATCTATGATGACGATGACTCCCTGCAGCTACTGTTGTCAAGTGCAGGAGACGTAGACGGAGAAGGAAGCGCACAGAAAAAGAAATACCTAAGAGAAATATTGAAATACATTTCAAAGGCCAAAGACCTTGGAATGGGACCAGACGACAGTAATCTCGGCTCCATTACTGATGACCCGAATTTCAGGACTCTATTCCGTTCTTATGAAGAGGCGCTCTCAAGAACTGGAAATGTAGACTTTGCTGACCTTATAAAGAAAGCAAAGGAGCTATTGGAAATAGACGAGAACGCAAGAGAGTATTGCCATAGGCGCTTTAAGCTTGTAATGGTGGATGAGTATCAGGACTCCAACAGAGAGCAATTTAATTTCCTTCGCCTTTTTGTTGGAGAGGACACACAACTTGTAGTCGTCGGAGATGACGACCAGTCTATTTACTCCTTCAGAGGCGCCGAGGTAGAGAATATCCTCACTTTCTCAAAGAGCTTTGGAAACGTAAGAGAGATAAAACTAGAGAAGAACTATAGGTCTACAGATGAAATACTGGCTCCTGCAGCCGCTCTTATCCGCCACAACAGTGCTCGACATGATAAAGATATTGTCTCAGCTGACGGCAAGCATGGACAGAAGCCCATTGTCATGTGCTCTATGTCCGGAGTATTGGAGGCTAAGAGAGTCACGAATATAATCCTCTCTGAAAGAGACTATAATAATACTGCAGTACTTTATAGAACCAATGCTCAGTCACAAGCTTTCGAAACCGAGTTCCTTGCAAATAATGTTCCTTATAAAGTAATAGGAGCATTGAAGTTCTATGATAGAGAGGAAGTAAAGGATGGACTGGCATTCCTTCGCCTCCTTATTAATCATAGAGATGAGATATCATTCAGGAGAATCATCAATAAGCCGACTAGGGGACTGGGAGATAAGAAAGTGGATGAGATTGTCTCTCTTTCTTTTGATTTGATGGACGCATTGGAAGAGTTTGTTAAAACTACCAGCGGCAAGGCCTCCGAAGGAGCCGGCGTCTTCCTTTCCGCTTGGAAAAAGGGAGAAGAGTCTCTGGAGAATAATGACAACTTGGGCGATATTCTATATTCCGCTCTCATAGAAACAGGCCTTCTTAAATACTATAACAGTGAAAAAGACGAAGTACAGAAACGAAGTAGACTTGATAACCTCTCGCAGCTTGTTTCAGCTGTTTCCGGAGGAGGAGAAGCTGAAGAAGATTCTCTATACGAGAATAATGAATCAAAAGGAGAGAGGGACTCAAAGACAGCGTTGAGAGCCTTCTTGGAAAACATTACTCTCGATTCTACAGTCCTTGGCTCTGAAGACCCAAGAGACAAAGAAGGCGTCACTCTTATTACTATGCATAACACTAAAGGTCTTGAGTACGATAAAGTCTTCTGTGTAGGACTGGAGAATGAATTCATTCCTGGAAGAAACGGCGACGATCCGAAGAACAAGGAAGAAGAGAGAAGAATAATGTATGTGGCTATGACAAGAGCCAGAAAGAAGCTATATCTCTCATATGCCACCTCCCGTAAGCTTTGGGGTAATACGACTTATCCATCTCCTTCTTCGTTTCTTAAAGAAATACCTGAAGAGATGCTTACAGGGGACACCGACAAGCTCTTTAAGAAATACTCCTCGTCATCTTCATCATTTTCTGTGGGATACACGCCATATAGTGGATCATATCGTTCTAACTACACGTCCACATGGAAAGAAAAGAACGCTCCTTTGTCTAATACACCAGCTTGGGCTAAAGATATATCGGGTCTGAGGGATGAAAAGAGCATAAAGAAGAGTGCTCCAGAACCTAAGCGAGAACGAGGATTTCGGGAGGGGGACAGAGTCAAAGGGCCCCATCATGGAGAAGGCAGTGTAACTAATGTAGATAAGAAAGATGACGGCAGAGTAATCGTTACTGTTCTCTTTGATACAGGTAAGCAAATGAGATTTGTAGAAGGTCACTCTGATGTGGTGAAAATATGATTTCTTTCTTTTCTAAGTATAGACAGAATTTATAGAAAAGTTATAAGATTGAAGGGCACGCCTTAAGGTGTGTAACCCCGCCAAGCCGTGCATCGAAAGAGAGAGCGTAAGGGATCCACAACCCCGAAAGTCTTTTTTCCGTTGCCTCCCATAGGGTATTTCAATTAAGAAACCGGATACACTATGCCGGACAGTAGTCCGCCATTCCTTTCCCAGAGGGCATAGGTATATAGGTCTTGAGAGAATCGGTGAACCCTGTGGCTGAATGAGAGAAAAGGGTATTGTCGCAATGCTGAGCGACCGCATTGCACCTAGACTATACTTCTATCGATCAGGTGGACCATAGCCGGTCCATGGTGCCGAAAGGTGAAGAACGGTGTTCTTCAGGAAAATAAACGACAGGATGTTGTTATGAAGACTATTTTTGTTAAACCAGCAACGATGGAGAAGAAATGGTATCTCATCGATGCAGAGGGCAAGAACCTCGGAAGAGTTGCAGTTGCTGCTGCTAGAATCCTCCGCGGTAAGAACAAGCCAGAGTATGTCCCCCATCAGGATATGGGCGACTACGTGATCATCATCAACGCAGCCAAGGCTAACGTCACCGGCAATAAGATTGAAGATAAGATTTATTATCGCCATTCCATGTATCCAGGCGGACTCAAGGCAGAAAGCTATGGCAAGATGCTTCAGAGAAAGCCAACTTACCCAATGGAGCACGCTGTCAAGGGTATGCTTCCAAGTGGCAAGCTCGGAAAGAGACTTTTCGTGAACCTTCATGTCTATGCTGGTTCTGAACACCCACATCAGGCTCAGAAGCCAGAAGTGGTGGAACTTTAAAGGAGAGGTATACCTATGGCAAAGAAAGATGCAAAAGTTGTTGACCTCGGACACGGAGTTGGCAGAAGAAAGACTGCTGTTGCTAGAGTCTACCTCAGAGAAGGCAACGGAGAAGTTATTGTAAACGGAAAGAAGATTGACGAGTATTTCGTATCCGCTTCAGATTGCGCTAAGGTTAATCAGCCATTCGCAGTTACAGAGACAGAAGGTAAGTTCAACCTTGTGATCAACGTATACGGCGGTGGAATTCATGGCCAGGCAGAAGCATGCAGACATGGTGTTGCAAGAGCTCTCGTTTCTTATGACGAAACTCTTAAGCCAGCGCTCCATGTTGCAGGTCTCATGACAAGAGACCCAAGAATGGTCGAAAGAAAGAAGTATGGTCAGCGCGGAGCAAGAAGACGCTTCCAGTTCTCAAAGCGTTAACCGATATCTTATGGAAAGGGTCAGCAATCGCTGGCCTTTTTTTATTGCTGGCGTTATCATTTCGGTATGGCACAATCGGCTTATGACAAAGCTGTCTCTCTTCTAGCTATGAGAGAACACACAAAAAACGAACTAAAGGACAAGCTTGAAAAGAAGGGTTACAGAGAAGACGATGTAATAGAGGCTGTTTCACGCCTTGAAAGAGAAGGATATATCTCTGAAGAACGTTTTGCAGAAGTATTCATCCGTTCCCGATTAAAGAAAAGTCCGGAGGGTAAGAGTGTGTTATTATATAGACTCATGGAAAAGGGATGTCCTAGGAATATTGCTTCATTTATCCTTGAGGAGGCTTGGGATAATAAGTTGTGGTTGGAGCCATTAAGGAAAGAAATAGAAACTCTAGAGAGAAAGAAAGGCGAAGAGTATGCAAGTGCTAAAATGAGACAAAAAGGTTTTAGCTACAGTGAAATCCGAGAGGCGAAGGAAAGCAATGAATAAAAAGGTTGTTTTGTCATTAACTGTAAGTGGATTAATAATTGGATGCTTCCCAGCTTTCTTTTCATTTCTTTTTTATAAAAAAATCGATGTAGAAGCATTCGTTCTGCCTATTATTCTTTCTTTTGTGAGCTTGTCGCTATCGGAGGCAAAAGAAAAAAACAGAAAGCTATCCCTATTATTCTTTGTTATCAGCTTGCTTATTTGCTTAATAGAAAGGGGGGTAATATCTTTATCTGTACACAAAGGGACGATAGGAGACTCTGCCATATATATATTGATAGGAGCGATTCCTTTTTATCTATTTACTCCTTTTTTTATTGATATAAAGAAAAATCGAAGTCTTCTTGTGTTTTCGTCGATAATAATTGGACTGATGGCGATATTGTGTGTATGGCAGTATTCTGTTAGGTATGTGTACTTATATGAATGGGTTTCTGATTGGAATGCCTACAAAACATCTATAATGTTGGGAAGTATAGCCATTACGACAGCTGTAATAGCAAAGCTTTCCTTTGATACTAAGAGAAACTATTTGTCTTATCTCCTGGTGATCACTTCTGGGATTTGTTACGGAGTTGGAAATGCTATTAAGCTTGATTCCTACCCTGATTTTTTAGGGGTAATCAAGGGATGTATGTCTTCCGTACTATTTTGGGGCATGGTATTTTCTTTAATTATTTTTGTCGTTATGGAGACAAACAAAGAAAAAGAATATGAAAGAAGAAATATAATTTTTAAAGATATTGTGTATCAAGAACTAAAACCAATCAAGAAAAGAAAGAGAATTATTACTTTTGAAGTACCGCCAAATGTCCCGAAATTTAAATATGATTTAACACATAAAAAGGAAAGTGAAATAATAAATAATAAACAAAGTGATATATAATTCATCAAATATGCAACAATTAATGATTAAATGAATAAATATGCATGTGTTAAAAACAATCATATGTTGTACTTTGATGAGCAATTATAGGTTTTTCGATATAAATTAAATATAAAAAAAACGGAAATCTTCATAAAAAACTGTAACCTTCTACATGTAACTTTATTTATCTTGACAGGTAATACATCGTTGGATACAATCCAAAATGTATAACGGAATAAAGGGTTATGGCATGCCTTGAGGCGTGTCCCCGAATTTTCAATGGAGGAAATAATGAAAAAAATTCTTTCTATCGCTCTTATTGCAGCACTTATCGTAGGATCAG
>JALFCJ010000196.1 GCA_022771185.1 Spirochaetales bacterium
TATGGATAGAACTCTCTGCCCAAGAAGCACCATACAGCGTCAAAGTGGACTTTAATGCCTTGATTTCGAATTCATTCATTTTTTTCTTGTCGTAGGCGATATCGAATACTCTGGCACACTGGTCGGAAGAGAGAGGGAGACCTTCAGTTTTTTCCAAGAGAAGCCTTCTCTTGTTAAATACTTCTTCCTTTTCTATTGCAGGGTTTACTATGTGAACCACGTCATCTTCCTTTGAATGGCAGATCATTACAGCTCCGCTTTCAGCTATAACCGCATCCACAGGCCACTGTCTAAGGTATGCGTCAGCCCACCCTACACTGCCACCTGTTACAAGAATTATAGTTCTACCACTGGCCTTGATTCGCCACATAGCTTCAAGGACGTCTGGATAAAGTTTTCCATTCTTTGTGATAGTGTCATCCACATCACTTATTATTATCTGTATTTGCTCTTTGTCTTCCTCTGTAAAACCGACAAAGGGAAAGCCTCCGTTTCCTCTCATCTTGTCATTCCTGAAAGAGCCTTGCTTTTAATGACGTCCTTTGCATAAATTACAAAGCTCATAAGAGAAGCAAAGGCAGAGAGAGCATATAGAACATAGAGGGCGATATTGTATCCATGGTTCCAAGATGCTCCTGCAGCTCCCGGCATGAATGTCATCAAACAGATGTATACCATAGATACTATGGTTGTTACGGCATACAACACTGTCTTGGACTTTCCGAAGATATTTGCAGGCATACTCTTTCCTGCATATTTCGCCAAAAGCATTCTGACGAATAGAATGGCATACTCACGCCACATGATTATTACAAAAGCCCAAAGAGGCATTATTCCATAGTAAAGAAAGCACAAAAAATATGTTACATGGGAAAGTGTATCCGCAAATGGATCCATTACTTTTCCCAAGTCAGTGACTAATCCTCTTTTTCTGGCGATTTTCCCATCCATCAAATCAGTAATCTCTGCAATCAAGTAGCAGATAAGGCAAACAACCATACAAGGAACTGCCAGAGAAGGCAAGTTTTGTGAAACGATAAAAGAAATAAGAAAAACAGGCACCATGGCCAATCTAATAACTGTCAATTTATTGGGAAGATTCATTTATTCTTCTCCTCCTATATGCATACTGCTATATCAAAGATAGTTTGCATATTGGATTTTGTGAAGTATCAAATAGAATTCACTCTTTGTAAAAAAAGGGAAGAAAGCAACGCCCTCTTCCCCCATTGTGTATAACTACAATCAAATCTGCTCTTTATTGTCGATTGCAGAGTGTACTTCTTTGATGAAATCAGCTGTAGGAATCAAATTAGCCTGCTTTCCGTTTCTATATCTGATAGAAACAAGATTTCCAGCCATTTCCTTTTCACCGATGATCAACATATAAGGTGTCTTCTGCTTCTGAGCTTTTCTGATCTTTGCATTCATTCTGTCGTCAGATAGATCAAGGGCTACTCTGAAGCCTTCTTTCTTGAGAGTGTCAGCAAGAGCCTTTGAGTAATCATAAGCCATATCGCCTACAGGGATGATTGCAATCTGATCAGGGCTGAGCCATGGTGGGAATGCCCCGGCATAATTCTCCATAAGGACACCGAAGAATCTTTCGATAGATCCCAATAGAGCTCTATGGATCATGTATGGTCTCTTCTCTACACCGTCTTTATCGACAAAAGTCATGCCGAATCTTTCAGGAAGGTTGAAGTCAAACTGGACAGTAGATAGCTGCCACTCTCTTCCGATGGCGTCTTTGATCTTAAGGTCGATCTTCGGACCATAGAAAGCTCCACCGCCTTCGTCAATGTCATACTTCAAGCCTTCTTTCTCAACAGCCTTCTTCAATGCTTCTGTAGCAGCGTTCCACTTCTCTACCTCTCCTACGCTCTTTTCAGGCTTTGTGGAGATATATGCATGGATATCGTTGAAACCGAAGGAATGGAGCATATGCAGTGAGAATCTAAGGACTTCCATAATCTCGTCATCCATCTGGTCAGGTGTAACAAAGAGGTGTGCATCGTCCTGAGTAAATCCTCTTACTCTCATGAGGCCATGGAGAGATCCTGCTTTCTCATATCTATAGACGGTGCCAAGTTCAGCCCATCTGCAAGGAAGGTCTCTGTAAGACTTCTTTGAGTTCTGATAGATCATAATATGGAACGGACAGTTCATAGGCTTTACATAGTAGTCTGTGTTATCCATCTTCATAGGAGGATACATAGAGTCCTTGTAGAAGCCCAAATGTCCTGATGTCTCCCAAAGCCAGCTCTTTCCTACATGTGGTGTATAAACCATCTCATAGCCGTTCTTGTAGTGTTCTTCTCTCCAGAACTGCTCGATTGTCTGTCTGATTCTTGCTCCCCTGGGATGCCAGTATACAAGTCCTGGACCTGCTTCTTCATGAAGTGAGAACAAATCAAGTTCCTTACCAAGCTTTCTATGGTCTCTCTTTTCAATGTCGGCAAGATGATCCATATATGCCCTGAGATCTTCTTTGCTTGCCCATGCCGTTGCATATATTCTGGTAAGCATCTTGTTCTTTTCATTTCCTCTCCAATATGCACCTGCAATGGAAAGGAGTTTAAAGCCATCTGCACATAAATCCTTTGTAGAATCTACATGGGGGCCTCTGCAAAGATCTGTAAAACCACCTTGGGTATATGTTGTTACCGTCTCACCCTCTGGAATTGCATCCAAAAGCTCAAGCTTATACTTCTGATCTTTGAAGATTTCTCTAGCTTCTTCTCTTGTCACTTCTTTTCTGACAAAATCCTTACCGCTATTGATAATCTTCCTCATGTTCTTAGTGATAGTCTCAAGATCTGCATCCGTCAGAGGACGTGGAAGATCAAAGTCATAGTAAAATCCATTCTCAATAGCCGGCCCGATTGCAATCTGTGCATCAGGAAACATTTCGAGAACAGCTTCAGCCATGACGTGGGCAGTCGAGTGCCTAAGAGTGCTGAGTTCAATTTCCTTAGCCATATCTTTCTCCTTATAATGAATAAAGCCTTTGCAGACTCACCCTTACACTATATGTGCAAGGACGAAGCTGCAAAGGCTCCGCGGTTCCACCTTGCTTCCCCCTACAAGAGGGGACGCTCGAAATGCAGTTGACGCCTGCCTACGGCATTCCATACTCGGTTTCCCTTTGAGGAATGCAGCTAGGGAGTGGTTTTCACACTTCTGCCCCAGATGTCTCACACCCACCTTTCGGAGGACATCTTTCTCTTCGGCGGCGACAAAGTGTTACTCGTCTCCTTCAAACGCTTTACTAGATGTTACTCTCTTTCACACAATTCTTTCAAGTATTCAGCAATAAAGGAAGATGATATGAGTGAGACAGCTTTCTCAAAAAAATTAGCTTCTTCCTCTCCAAATCTATCTTTTATAGGGCTATCGACGTCAAGAACGCCAAATAGCCTTTCATTTTTTATGAGTGGGACTACAATTTCGCTTTTAGAAGATGAAGAACAGGCAATGTGCCCTGGAAATAATTCTACATCTTTCACCACTACTGTCTTACGCTCCCTGGCGCATTTGCCACATACTCCCCTAGAGAAGGGTATCAGATTACAAGCTGGCTCACCTTGAAAAGGCCCCAAAACCAACTCATCCCCTCTGGCAATATAGAATCCCAGCCAATTGAGGCTCGGCACATACCACTTTAAGAGAGCAGAGACGTTGGAGAGAGAAGAAATGGCGTCTAAAGAATCTTTCCCATTCTCCAAGAGAAGGGAAAGATACTCCAACACGGATTTATCATCAGTTTCTTTATCTCCTGTAAGATAAAGAGAAAACATTAGATTTCATCCTCGAGTTCCAAAGCAGAAGCCTGGGAATCGAACTTTTTCCTCATCTTTACAGACAATACGGCGAAAGATGTTGCAAGATCAGTTCGTTGCATTACTACATCCGAAGGTATTTTTAAATCCTTAGGAGCGAAGTTCCATATTCCCTTGATTCCATAGCTAATCAAGAGATCTGCAACTTCCTGAGCCTTGGATGCTGGAACAGTAATGACGGCAATGGATATTTTATTTGTCTCAATGAAAACTTTTAATTTATCCATGCCTTGTACCACGAGATCCCCAACCATAGTTCCTATCTTCGATTCGTCGTTGTCGAAAGCTCCGACAATTCTTAGTCCATAGGCGGCAAACCCCTCATACATGCTGATGGCTTTTCCCAAGTTTCCTACACCGACAATCAAAGCTTCTGCAGAGTTGTCCCAACCAAGAGCATGAGTAATACTGTCAATCAATTCATCAACAACAAATCCTACCTTTGGTTTTCCTTCGATTCCGGTACAGGAGATGTCTTTTCTTACCTGGATGGGCTTTAGATTAAGTTCTTCTGCCAATACTGTTGCACTGATATACTCCATACCTTCAGCTTGTCTCTGTCTGAGAATTCTCAGATATGACGGGAAACGTTTTACAGATGGAATCGGTACCTGAATCTTATTGTTTTCCATATTATCTACTCTCCAGTCTTTCCTTTACATTTAAATACTGACTGCCAGGTGTGCTGGCACCTGCCGTCAACCCTATTATATTATACGCGAACACTTCGGTGGGTATAGAATTCTCATTCTCAACCAAAAATGAAGGGCAACCCTTTCTTTTTGCCGTTTGGACTAATTCCTTGGCATTTGCAGAGTGTTGCGCACCTACCACAACCACAGCTTCAACGCTTTCAGCCAGCTTCTCTACACATTTTCTTCTTACGATAGATGCTCTGCATATAGTGTTGGACAACTCTATTTCTATCCCTTTTTCCCTTCCTTTTTCAATAATTTCATCTAAAAGGGGGGTTGAAAAAGTAGTCTGGACTACACCTCGGTATCTTCCCGGCGAGATTTCATCCAAATCGGACAAAGAAGAAATCACAGGGACATAAGAGTCTGAAGATCCACAAAGGGAATTTACCTCAGAGTGCCCTTTATAACCTAGGATTATTACAGGTATATCGGACTCCCTTACTAATCGTTGCCCCTTCAATACTACAGGGCAGGTGCAGTCGACTATCTCGTTTCCTTTTTCAATAAATTCCCTTCTTTCTTTGTCTGACACTCCATGGGCTCTGATGACAACGATTCCAGGCTCTTTTATCTCTTGAGGGCTTTTTATCATTATAGCCCCCTTTTTCTTAAAGGCGTCTGTAACGAGGGCGTTGTGTACTATCTCTCCGTAGAAGTAGATTTTTCTTTTTCCTTCGACTTCGGAGCATACTTTTTCAGCCTCCTCAAGAGCCTTCTCTACACCTTTACAGAATCCTAGATTATTTGCCAAAACAACTTTCATCAGTCCACGAGGGAATATTCCTCTTCCTCCTTCTTTTCCTTAATCTTGTCGATAGGAGAGAACTTGTGAAAGAACATTACCAGCGAAGGAGCGATAAAAGAAGAAG
>JALFCJ010000199.1 GCA_022771185.1 Spirochaetales bacterium
AATGTAGTATCATCATCATTCAAATGAAGAATGATTGTAGTACCCTGCTCTTCTCTCTCTGCTTTTTCTATTGAGTAAGAGTTTTCTCCTGTGCTGGACCAAATATAAGCTTCGGTCTCTCCAGCTTTCTTTGAGATTACATCGATCTTCTTTGAAACCATGAAAGCAGAGTAGAAGCCTACACCGAACTGTCCGATAAGGTTGGAATCTTTCTTTGCATCTTCGCTTAATGTAGCCAAGAATTTCTTTGTTCCAGAGGAAGCGATTGTACCAAGGTTATTGTTAAGGTCTTCCTCATTCATTCCGATGCCGTTATCGCTGATCTTGAGTATTCTCTCTCCGTCTTCTGTAAAAGAAATCTGAATCTTAGGATCGAAGGAATACCCCTTTAGAGGGCCGTCGATCATTGATAAATACTTAAGCTTATCAATGGCATCTGAAGCGTTTGAAATAAGTTCACGCAAAAAAATCTCTTTGTTTGAGTAAAGGGAATGGATTAGAAGCTGTAAAAGGTCTGCAACTTCTGTCTTAAACTTTTTGTTAGACATAATTCCTCCATGTTGTCTAAGAGTGTAATTTAATAATGAAAACGAGAGTCGGCAATACTTTCAAAGAAAAACGTCAAAGATAGACACTACAGAAAATCAATATTTCCACCTATCCCCTACTTTTTGCTATAATGCATCTATGGACTTCTCAAGACCCGATAACGCAAGAAAGATAAATAGGCTTAAAGTACTTGATGCACTGAGAAAGAGGGATATGTCCCGAGCAGAGCTGTCAAGAGAATTAGTAATCAACAAAGTCTCTGTATCAGAGATTACAGATTCTTTGATAAAAGAAGGATTTGTAGCTTCAGGTGCCTTGGACAACACCACACAAGGTCGACCTGCAACTATTCTCTCCATCGAGAAAAATGGAGGGAGAGTATTCTCTTTCATATTCTCCAACTTAAATGTAGTTGCAAGTGCGTCGGACTTAAAAGGAAACGTTTTGAGATACGAGCGTTTTCCAAATGACGACAATTTAGGCGAATACATCGGATCATTTATAAATAAAATGACCCAAGACAACCCGAGAGTCTTCGGTGTAACAGTAATTGGAAGTGAGAAAGATATACCTAAAGATGTATTCCCTTGGCCTGTGATTTATAAAACAAGAGCAGAGGCCCAGGCAAAAGGAGAAATGGAAGGTAGAGATGACTTAGGTAATACTCTATTTGTCTCATGGGGAGATGAGATAGAGGCGTCCTGGCCTAAAGGTGGAATGCTTTCTATTCCTACTTTCGGTCATATGAAGGTGACAAATGGCATTAAATGTAGTTGTGGCGGAGATGGGTGCCTATCTGCAGTGGCATCTGGTAAAGCTATAAAAGAGACTACAGGAATAAACCAATATCGACGTTTATTGACAGAAGAGAAAGGACTCCTGGCAATAGACGACATCGCTTCAGCTATGGCTTTCGCTTTCTCTGAAGCTGTACAGGCGACAGGAGCCGACAGCATTATGATAATGGGCGAAATGTCATTAATGCCGAAGGATCTTTATGCATCCATACAGGATAAAATGATAATGACACTCCCTCCCGAAAGAAGAAGTGTCACTCTCATCAAGTCTGAAAAGGCAGACAAGGCGTTACTCGAAGGAGCAGGCCTTATCGCTCTTGATGAATTTTTCTATCACAGAGAGATTCTGGATAAACTCTCACAGATCCAAATCAATTCTTCGTTTCTATCGTAAGAATGAAGTAAGATGGAAGAGTGAGCAGGAAGCCGAGCCAATATGGAGACCAGCCAAATACGACAGTGGCAACAGCTACAGCAACGACTGATATTACTGCCACAGCAATAATCGACACAACAGGTGACAGTGGCCTTCTATATGAGCTTCTTGCAACGGCTGCAAAGATATATACAAGAGCAATGAATATCAAGTCTATTACTATGTAGTTAATGATAGGCATCTCATCTTCTTTACTCTTTGTCTCGTCATCTGTCGTATGGGCCACGAACTCCATGGCTCCGCTGTTCTTTTCTTTTGCAACAGGAACAAAACCGTCTGTACCAGTCTCTTTTGCAAACATAAGCTTAGCGTCGTCAAGAGTACTCTTTCCTAGATAAGTCTCAATTTCCTCTTCCGTGTACACGCCGTTTACCAAGGCCTCCTTGATACCTTCTATTCCAAGTTCATCAAGAATAGTCCTCAACTCATCTCTAAGTGCAATCTTCTGATCAAGGAGCGCTTTGAAGTCTTGAGTATTCTTTTTGTCGATTCCACCCAAAGCCTCAATGACCAGTCCTTCCGGATATGTATCGTTGAGAACAGCCAATGCCAAACCTTCATTACCGCCGATTTGGTCTTTTTCAAGGTTTACACCCTTTCTAAGATCCTCAATCTCAAGCTTCAGTTCTTTTACGACTTTCTTAAACTCTTCATAGGCTTCTTCTCCAAGGTAACCTTCGACGACTACGTAAGGATCCCCACCTGTATAATCTGTCTGATATACAGTGTTTATGACTTCCTCGATTCCACCGTTCTTGTAGATCTTGGAAATCTCTTCGCCTACTTCTTTACTGTAAGTACCACCAAGTTCTTTAATATTCTTTTCTGTACGGTCAAAAGTAAATCTTGATGTCCCACAAGAAACACCTAAGAAACAAATCATTATCAAAATTATAGGAATTACTCTTTTCACGGATATCCCCCATTGCTCTGATTATAGCAAACAAAATAGTAATCGGTTCAAGTATATCACAAAGATGAGAAAAACCTGGAATTCGCCATCTTTCCAACATATAGACACCAATGTATAAAAAATACCGCTGGAATTCTATCTCAGCGGCAACCTCCTTGTCCCCTTTAGGGAGTTGCAGTCCCTTCTACTGCAACGGAATATATTCTTGCATGAGAATTGGAATAGAGCAAGAACTATTTTTTTTATGCCCCAAATATTTACCCAAAAATTCCATCCAGCATCATCATGATGGCAAAACCGAGAGCTGCTCCTACTGTCCCGATATTAGAGTGGTCTCCTTCGCTCATTTCAGGAATAAGCTCTTCCACCACAACATAGAACATTGCACCAGCAGCAAAAGACAACAAAACAGGTAGTAAAGAAGTCACTTTGGCCACAAACATAAAGGCGATAAATGAGCCTATGGGTTCAACTATCCCGGAAAGAGTCCCTAATCCAAATGCTTTCCATTTTTTCTTGCCATTATCCAATAATGGCATAGACACAACCATACCTTCCGGCAAATTCTGTAAGGCAATTCCTATTGATAGAGCCAAAGCAGAAGCCATGGGGATAGAAGATCCTGTTGCCAGTGACACTGCTGCAGAAGCCCCCACAGCCATGCCTTCAGGAATATTATGAAGTGTAACGGAAAGAATAAGAAGAATAGACTTCGACACTTTTGATTTAGGTCCCTCAGGAGTATCTGAATTGGGATGGAGATGAGGAACAATAAAATCTAATAACAAAAGGAAGGCTATTCCCAACAGAAAACCAATTGCAGCTGTATAATACGAAGAAGATTCTATTGCTGGGAGAAGCAACGACCATACAGAAGCTGCTATCATGACGCCGGAAGCAAAGCCAAGTACTACTTTCTCAGTCTTTGCTCCCAATCCATTGGGAAGGAAAAAAACTGCAGCAGAGCCCAGCATTGTCCCTAGAAAAGGTACGAAAAATAAAACTAATAACTCTATCATTGTCTTAATATACCACTAAATAATAATGGAGGTCATCAAGACCTCCAAATAATTAGAACGGCTGACCTGAAGCAAGAGGAGCACGGCTCTTCTTACTTGAAAGGATCAGTGCAATAAGAGTAGCCAAGTATGGGAAGAGACCCAAGAATCCAGTTGGAATGCTTGCTATTCCAGGTATTACACGACCTGTATTTGCAATTGTCATAAATAGACCGAAGAACGCTGTAGACCCCAGAATTCCAAGTGGCTTCCACTGTCCGAAAATAAGAGCAGCGATAGCCAAGAATCCCAGTCCGTTGATACCAGCACCGCTATTATACTCACCGGCATATGTAACAAGGATTACAGCTCCACCCAAACCTGAGAGTAAGCCTGAGAGGAGGACTCCGATATATCTCATTTTATGGACATTTACACCGGCGGATGCTACAGCAGACGGATGCTCTCCACAAGCTCGTAGTCTGAGACCAAAATTTGTCTTATATAGAAGGAAGTATGATACACCCCAAACTATAAGGCATAGCCATGTAGTCCAATATGTCTGAGAGAAGAAAAGCGGACCCAAAACCGGTATCTTGGAAAGAATAGGAATATTCTTTCTGATAATTCCTCTTACAATTGTAATGTTTCCGCTTCCTGTTATTGTCTGAGCAAGAAAGAGAGACAAAGCAGTGGAAAGCATGTTTATTGCAGTACCGCTGATCGTCTGGTCAGCCTTAAGCTTGATGGAAGCCAAGGCATGCAGATATGAGAGAGCCATAGAGGCAAGCATAGCAACACAGATACCACATACAATAGTGAGGGTATAATTCATGCCCAAAGCCTGAAGCTTGACAATTGTAGCGGCTGAAGCAAAACATCCAAAGAGCATCAAACCTTCGATACAAAGGTTTGTAACACCACTGCGTTCTGAGTATAAACCGCCCAAGGCGCCCATTAATATAGGCATTGTATATGCAATGGCTCCGGGGATGATGATTTTAATTACGTCCCAAATTCCGTTCATTTCTTTTCCTCCCCTTCCAGTTTTGCCTTCTTCTTTTCATATCGTTTCTTATATATCTTGTTCCAGAAGGATGCGATTATTACGCTTGTAGCTGTGAAATAGATGATAGTTGCAATGATAGTATCTGCAAGTTCTGTCGGAATACCTGTTGCAGCCAAAGACCCCTTTCCCATCTTCAATGCACCGAAGAATATGGCGGCAAAGAATACTCCGATTGGAGAACAGTTTCCTAGAAGGGCTACTGCGATTCCGTCAAAGCCTTCATTAGGCATCTTTCCCATTTCCATAAGGTTTGAGTATCCACAGTAATATGTAAGGCCAGCTAGTCCTGCCAAAGCTCCTGCAATAGCCATACTGATCATTATAGACTTCTGAATCTTTATACCGGCATACTCTGCACAATACTTATTTGCGCCCACTGCCTTAAGATTAAAGCCCAGTGTAGTCTTTTCAAGGATAAACCAGATTACAATACAAGCTATGATGGCAAATAAGAACCCGAGATTGAGAGTACTCATTCCTGTAGCCTTTCTCAGCCACTCCAAGCCAAGAGTTCTGGAGAAATCCAAAGGCTTGGATTTGACGGCAATAGCCTGGTCCTTTACAAAGCGAGGAATGAAATCATAGACAAGCCAATATGCAATCCAGTTAAGCATAATGGAAGAAACAACTTCGTGGACGTTGAACTTTGCCTTCAAAAAGCCTGCTATGAGGCCCCAGAGGCCACCGATTGCCAATGCTCCTATTAATACTATTACTATATATACTGGCTTTGGAAGTGAAGAAGGAAGATAGTGGCCCAAAATAGTAGACACTATACCTCCCATAAGCATCTGTCCCGATCCTCCGATATTAAAGAGTCCTGTCTTATATGCAAATGAGAATGAAAGACCCATTAATATAAGCTGAGTGGACATACTTAATGTATTTCCGATTCTTCTCTTATTTGAGAAAGCACCGAATAACAAACGCTCAAAACCGACAATAGGATTCTTTCCAATGATAAGTATTAATACAGAACCAGCAAGGACTCCAAGTATTACAGCAGATATGGAGACTAGAAAAGAAGGAACTTTTTTTGCCTTCAAAGGCTTATTTATTACCTTTGCACTTTCGTTTTTCATTTATTCTCCTCCTTCTTCTCAGCTTTGATTCCTGCCATCATCAATCCGACATCATGAACATCAGTATCTTCTGTCTTTACGATATCAATCAAACGACCGGAGTTAATTACGGCAATCCTGTCAGAAAGGTTGAAGATTTCATCAAGTTCGAAAGATACCAGAAGGACAGCCTTACCTTTGTCCCTCTGAGCCACAATTGCCTGATGAATAAACTCAATGGCCCCGACGTCCAATCCACGGGTTGGTTGGACTGCAATCAAAAGGTCCGGGTCTTCAGTGACTTCTCTTCCGATTATTGCTTTTTGTTGGTTACCGCCGCTAAGCATACCTGCCAAGCTGTCGATACCCTCTCCGCTTCTTACATCGAATTTATCTACAATCTCCTGAGAGTATTTTCTGATAGCCTCTTTATCAAGTATGCCGTTTTTGGAGAATGGAGCCTTATCGAAGTCCTTGATCACCATATTTGATGCAATAGGAAATGAAAGAATAAGTCCTCTTTTCTGTCTGTCTTCCGGTATATGTCCAAGTCCCTTTTCATTTCTCTCTTTAATGGAAAGAGAAGAGATGTCATCGCCGAGGAACTTTATAGATCCGGATTGAATCTTTCTCAGTCCTGTGATGGCTTCGATGAGCTCTGTCTGTCCATTGCCGTCTACACCGGCAATACCCACGATCTCTCCCCTACGGACGGAGAGTGAGAAGTCTTTTACACCAAGAACGCCCTTATTATTGAGAACGTTTAGATTTTCAACCTCCAAGACAGCTTCTCCCGGTGTCTTAGGTGCTTTATCTACTTTGAAAGAAACAGGACGACCTACCATCATTGCGGCCATTTCGTTTACAGATGTAGTAGCAACATCCACAACACCTATAAACTTACCTCTTCTTATGACGGTACATCTCTTTGCAACTCTCTTTATTTCATCGAGCTTATGAGTAATGAGAATTATGCTTTTACCTTCGGCAGCAAGATTCTTCATAATAGTCATAAGTTCGTCTATTTCCTGAGGTGTAAGTACAGCTGTAGGTTCGTCGAAGATGAGAATATCTGCATCCCTGTAGAGCATCTTCAATATTTCGACTCTCTGCTGCATTCCTACTGTGATATCTTCAATAACCATATCAGGCTCGATCTCAAGACCGTAGCGCTTTGATATTTCTTTAATCTTCTTGGAAGCTGACTTTATGTCATAAACAAAGCCGCCTTCTTTTCCAAGAATAATGTTTTCAGCAACCGTGAAATTGTGTACAAGCTGGAAGTGCTGATGAACCATTCCTATTCCAAGGTCGAATGCATCATTCGGGCTTTTAATGGATACTTCTTTTCCCCTGACCTTGATTACACCCTTGTCGGCTTGATAAAGACCGAAAAGTATACTCATCAGCGTTGATTTACCTGCTCCGTTTTCTCCGAGGATGGCATGGATCTCGCCTTCCTCAACCTGCAGATTAATATTGTCGTTGGCGACTATTCCTGGGAACTCTTTTCGAATACCCAACATTTCGATAACGTGACTCATTCTGTCTCCAATGAGGGCGCTAAGCGCTGTCTAAATCCACAAAGGGCCGCCAAAGAAAGGCGGCCCTACCTAAGCAATATAAACTTATTTGATGAGACCTGCACCGTTGTCTCTTACGACAACTGTTCCAGCCTTGATGAGAGCTGCAACCTCTGCAACCTTAGCTTCGATTTCAGGTGTGAGGTTAGGGTTGGAAGCAGGGATACCTGCTCTGTCATCTGCAACACCGAGAGTAAGAAGTGATCCGCCTGGGAACTTGCCTTCAACTGCAGCCTTAACCATGTCGTAAGCAACACCTGTTACGTCCTTCATAGCAGAAGTGAGGATACAAGACTTGCCGTTTCCGAGGTCGCCTTCGTAGTACTGGTCAACGTCGACACCTACAGCCCAAACGTTTTCACCGCTGAGAGCTCTGTTCTTTGTCTCGTTGAGACCGCCGACACCTGTTGTACCAGCAGCACAGAATACAACGTCTACACCCTTGCTGAAGAGTGTGTTTGCAATCTGCTGTCCGAGAGCGATATCAGCAAAAGAACCTGAGTAAACAAAGTTGGATGGATCCATTGTAATCTTTGTTCCATAGTTTTCGTTTGCATAGATGACACCCTGCTGGAATCCCCAGTTGAACTTCTGGACTGAAGGAATTTCCATACCACCGAGGAAGCCTACGCTGCCTTCTTCCAGCTTAAGAGCTGTAGCAAGACCAGCAAGGAAGCCTGATTCGTGTTCCTTGAAGACAACAGCTACGGAATTTGCTCCGATTCCTGCAGAAAGAGCATCATCGATGATGACAAGCATCAAGTCGTCATACATAGCCTGAACCTGAGCAACTGCATCAGCGAAGAGGAAGCCAGGGCATGCGATGAATCTATATCCAGCATCATAAAGGTCTGTGATAGCTGTGACATAGTCAGTTGTTGTTGTTCCGGATGGTCTAAGATATGTGCACTCCAATCCGAACTCCTCAGCAGCCTTCTTGACACCTTCAAATGTTCCCTGGTTGAAGGATCTGTCATCAATTGTACCTGAGTCTGTAACCATACCAACTTTCAAAGCTGGTGTCTCAGCCTTTGCTTCAGCAGCACCCTGTGCGAATACAGAGAAGCAGAGAAGAAGAGCCAATGCAAGAGCGATTGTCTTTTTCATTTTTCGAATTTCTCCTTAAGAGTAATGTGGTTTCATTTTATCTGTCACATATATGGCGGTCAATTAATCTAGGATATAATTGTTGCATTAATTTAGAGATAATACTCAGAAAAATCGAGTTTTTTGTTGCAGAACACTATTTTTTTGCAACAATTATGCGTAATTAATTTTACCACTACACAGAAAATTTATTTGGGATTGGAAGAAAAATTAGTTAACATATTCTTAAGGAGGATGAAATGAGAGCAAATATCATCATTCATTCTATTACAGGGAACCTTCTCATAATAGCACAGTGCTTCCAAGAGAAGCTCAAAGAGAAGGGTATCGATGCGAGAATTTACAGAGTTGAAGACACAGATCTTCACGTCGCAGCAGCAGAAAGCAATGAAGCCAATGAATACTACGAAGACATTATTTCATTGCCTTTGGCATCAAATGAGAAGCTTAGAAAAGGAGACGTAACTATTCTTGGTTGCCCCGCACTTTTCTCTCTCCCTACTGCCGAGATGAAAGCCTTTATGGATAACGCAAAGCCAATGCTTGAGACAAGAGAAATGGAAGGAAGATTATTCTATGCCTTCTCTGCATCAATGTATGGAAAGGAAGCTGGTGAATCATGTGCAACAGGACTCCAGCTTTGGGCTGACGCTCTGGGCATGAACATAATCGATTATCCGTCATATGTACATGAAGAAGATAAAGAAATGCCAACCCGACCGGGTATTGGAATAGATGAAATAGCAGAAGGCCTAGTAGAAGAAATAATCAAAGAAGCCTGATTACCCCTATTATTTCACTTTAAAAAAGCAGGGATGATAGAACACTTCATCTCTGCTTTATTTATAAAGTAAATATTACTTCTTTACGCTCTCTCTATCACGCACTTATGCTCTTTTGTCTTGGAGTCGTAGTTTATTCCCACTAGGAGTGTGTTGCCTTTATAAAGCTCGAGGCCAGAAAAGTAGCGTTTCTCTTTTATCTGATTTATAGCCTTTCCCTCGTTCTGGTCTTTCTTTAGCTCTATCACCAAGGCAGGCTTCTCTGGAGTGCGAGGAATCATGACGATATCCGCATATCCTTTTCCCGTGTCCATCTCCTTTATGATCGTGTAATCAGATGAAGCATAGTAGTAAGCAAATATAATGGCACTCTGCAGGCACTGCTCATTATTGTATGAGAGGTTGCTGGTAACAAGCTCATGGCTCCTGTCCAGGGCCTTTGCTACAGCGTCTGAGTCCATTTTTATCGTCGCATCCAAAAGGGTCTTGGACGCTTCCATGGCTTCAGCCTGCCTCTTGAACTTCTTGGAGTAGTTGATCACTGTAATCCACTGCTTTCTTATCTCATTGTTTGGAATCCTGCAAGTATTAGTTTCCCCGTCGTAGGCAAGGTACCCTAGGTGTATGAGGTATGTGAATACATCATCCTTGGAGTTGAAGTTTTCGAGAGTGTTCTGGTAGGAAGTGACGTTGACTACCACAGGCTCCCCTGCCATCATCCTCGTTACATCTGTCTCGATACCTTCGAAGTTGTACTCGATGTAATTCCTTATGGCATCGTATGAGCCTGTTGCAGTCCAGTAATCGCCACACTGGCCTTCTGAGACTGCTTCTATCACAGACTTCGGAGAATA
>JALFCJ010000225.1 GCA_022771185.1 Spirochaetales bacterium
GTTCTTCTTCATAAGCTCTATCTCTTCTTCACTAGATAAGACACAGTGCGCCATTATACATCCGTCTTCTCCACCGAAGAGACCGAATCTATCATAAGCGTCTCCATAGAACTTGGACCAAGGTGCCAGCTCTTTTACAAACTCAACCTCCCCCATATTTTCACTTAAATGTGACTGTACCGGAAGTCTCCACTTCTTTCTTATTATAGAGAGCTTCTCCATAAGCTCATCTGTGCATGAAGGGACAAAGCGTGGAGTAAGAATAGGCTTAATGTATTTATAGTTTCTATTCTTACACTCCTCCAGCCACTTCTCAGTGTCTTCAGCCGCTTTCTCTGCGCTCTCTTCCCGGAGGGTATCAGGAGAGTTTCTATCCATGTTGACTTTGCCAACATATCCTCTGATTCCAATTTTCTCCAGTTTATCCATCAAGAGGAGAGTTCCATCTACATGAAGGGAAGAGAAAGCTACAATGCGTGTCGTAGCACTCCTCTTTATAGCATCTGTAAAGAAAGAATAGACATTATCAGCATAAGAGAGATCACTGAACTTAGACTCTTCAGGGAAAGTATATGTGTTGAGCCAATCCATAAGCTCCAAGTCCATATTTGTTCCTCTGAATGCAAACTGCGGTGCATGGACATGGAGGTCCACCAGTCCTGGGACAACCAAGTCGTTTCCAGCATCTACCAGCTCATAACCCTTATATTCATCAGGAAGAGAAGAAAAGACACCTTCTACGATTCCATCCTTAATGACTAAGAATCCGTTTTCTACGCTTTTAAGATCTTTGTTACTCTCTGACCAAACAATGTTTCCTTTTACAATAAAGCTATTCATTTTCTTAATCTCCAAGAAAAGTCTACTTCATTTTTCCAAAAAAGCAACAAGATGCAACAAATTCATACTATTCACCAATAATCAGAGCTAGATAATCTCAGATAGAATCCTTAATGCCTTCTTAAATGCATCCATATCCAAGTTGGAGTACGAAATAATGAAGTCGTGGGATATAGAAGACGAGCGGGAATAATCAGATAGCGCCGATATCTTTATTCCCTCTCGATAGAGTATTTCTTTCACTTCTTTATCGCTAAGAACAGTATTTAAGCGAAGAATAAAGTGAAGGCCAGAGTCATTTTCAATGACACTACACTTATCTTTCATAAGACTAGAGGAAAGAAGGGAAAGAACAGCTTGTCTCTGTCTTATGTAATATAACCTCATTCTGTTTATATGCTTTTCAAAGAAGCCTTCTTCAATAAAAGACGCAAGAGTATATTGCTCGAAGCTTGAGACAGTGGATGAGTAGAAAGAGAAGTTATCTTTGAATCTTTCAGCTAAGCTATCTGGTAATACCATGTAGCTTATCCTTACTGTGGAAGCCAAAGACTTGGAAAATGTATTCATATATATGACACTGCCGCTTGTATCGAGTGTATAGAGTGTAGGGACTGGATTTCTCGATACTCGAAACTCGCTGTCGTAATCGTCTTCGATTATATATCTCTCATCTTCCTTCGCCGCCCAGGAGAGTATCTCGTAACGCCTATCCAGGGGCATAGTTATCCCTGTAGGATAGTGATGGTTAGGGCTTATATGAGCTATATCTGCATTAGACTTCTCTAATGTTGACGAAGATAAACCTTTATCATCCAGCTCCACTTTTATGCTCTTCACTCCATTAGCGTTATATATCCTCTCCAGCTTCATATACCCAGGGTCTTCAAGGGCATAGAGCCTATCTCTTCCAAGAATCTGGATGATCAGAGAGTAAAGATACTCGGTTCCTGCCCCAACTATAATTTGCGATGGAGACACTGCCATTCCTCTAAAAGAAGAAAGATGGTGGGAAATAGCTCTTCTCAGTTCATAAACTCCCTCTGTCTTCATTGGAGAGAGAAGTAGATTCTGCTTCTCTGCCATGGTCTTTCTCATTATCCTGGACCAGATGGAGAAAGGAAAGTTATCGACATTAACCCTGTTGTTTGATAAATCAGGAAGCTCCACTATAGTCGTCTCTTCGTCCTCTTCTACTAAATAAGAGACCTTCGATTTCTTCTTCACAACGCTGTCAGAGACATAATACCCCTTCTTCTCTATGGCTTTAATATACCCCTCGCTTACAAGCTGGTCATATGCATTCTGAACTGTAATGGTACTTACACTGCAGTTCCTGGCGAAGGTTCTCTTTGAAGGAAGCTTCTCTCCTCTCTTTAATTTTCCTTCCTCTATATCATTTTTAAGAGCTTTATATAGCTCTCTCGATAAGTGTCCCTTATCTTTATCTAAAGTGTAAGTGAGCATATCATTCTCCAATCTGGTATTACCAATATAAAAGAAATCTGAGCATTTTTATATAACCAGTCTAATGCTAAAGTCATAAACCAGAGGTGAATATGGATTGGAATACACAGTATGAACTAAATAAGGGACTAGCACAGATGCTCAAAGGAGGAGTAATCATGGACGTTACTACTCCGGAACAGGCTAAAATCGCAGAAGAAGCTGGAGCATGCGCAGTTATGGCACTGGAGAGAATCCCTGCTGACATCAGGGCAGCTGGTGGAGTCTCAAGAATGAGTGACCCGAAGATGATCAAGGGAATACAGGAAGCAGTGAGTATTCCTGTTATGGCAAAGTGCCGTATCGGTCACTTTGTAGAAGCTCAGATTCTTGAAGCCATCGAAATCGATTACATCGACGAATCCGAGGTATTAAGCCCCGCTGATGATATCTACCACATCAATAAGCGTGACTTCAGAGTCCCTTTTGTCTGCGGAGCAAGAGACCTTGGGGAAGCCTTGAGACGAATAAATGAAGGCGCTTCTATGATCAGAACAAAGGGCGAGCCGGGAACAGGAGATGTAATACAGGCTGTAAGGCATATGAGAAAGATGAATGCAGAGATCAATAGAATCGTCTCAATGAGAAAAGACGAACTCTATGAAGAAGCAAAACTCCTTCAAGTTCCATATGACTTAATATTATATGTACACGAAAATGGGAAGTTACCTGTAGTAAACTTTGCTGCAGGCGGAGTTGCAACACCAGCAGATGCTGCTCTTATGATGCAGCTTGGAGCCGAAGGTGTATTTGTTGGATCCGGTATCTTCAAGTCCGGGGACCCGAAGAAGAGAGCAAGAGCCATCGTAGAAGCTGTCACCCACTATAATGATCCAAAAATCATCGCCGAGCTCTCTGAAGATCTTGGAGAAGCAATGGTTGGAATAAACCCAGAAGAAATAAAGATCATCATGGAAGAAAGAGGAAGATAATGAAAGTCGGAGTTCTTGCTCTCCAAGGCGCATTCTATGAACACATCAAAGCCTTAAATCGTCTTGGAGTTGAAGCTGTAGAAATAAGAAGCATAAGCGACATAAATGGAATAGACAGACTCGTTCTTCCAGGAGGAGAAAGTACTGTACAAGGTAAACTCCTACATAAAACAGGTCTTTTCGATACATTAAGAGGCCTGATCAACGACGGCATGCCTACTCTCGCTACCTGCGCAGGCCTTATTCTTCTTGCTTCTTGTTTGTCGAATGATGAGAATACTTATCTATCCACACTTCCTGTGACTGTCAGAAGAAA
>JALFCJ010000246.1 GCA_022771185.1 Spirochaetales bacterium
ATGACAAAGGAAGACGTACTGGAAAAAAGCTTTATAAACGAAGCCGATTACGATAAAATGGAGGTGGTGGTCATAAAGCTTGGAAAAGACTCGGAATATAGCGAAGATTCCATAACAGGACTACTCTCAGCTCTGCTCTCCTCCACAATGCCATTGGAGAGAAGAATGGAGATACTGAGCGGTATTTATAGAATAGCGATGACTGAGGAAATAGAAAGAGAGGTGACGAAAGTGTGTAGTTTAGGTGATGCAATAAAAGAAGCTGGCAGAGAAGAAGGACGTCTTGAGGCCATAATTGAGTTCTTGAATGCTGGAAGAATAACCATTGATGAAGCCGCAGTGTCAGTAAATATGACAGTAGAAGATTTCCTAAAGAAGAGAGAGGAGATTGAAAAGAAATCCTCCTTCTAGTGTTATCTTTTAAACAAGATATTAAGATGGCGACTAAAAATGGTTCATCGTCGCCATTTTTTAGTCTAAAACGATTATACATGTTGAGGTTTAGTCGTGAGAGAGATGGAGATACTGAATGGTATTTATAGAATAGCGATGACCGAGGAAATAGAAAGAGAGGTGACGAAGGTGTGTAGTTTAGGTGGTGCAATAAAAGAAGCAGGAAGAGAAGAAGGTCGCATTGAAATGTTGATTCAGCTTGTCAATGATGGAGATTTTACTGTGGAAAAAGCAGCCGCTAAAGTAAATATGACTTCAGAAGATTTCCTGAAGAAGAGAGAGGAGTATAAGAAATAGACTCTTTAAACTTACACCTTGTAGATAAACAACTAAGATATTCAGTGGCATAGATAGTGTTATGTCGCTTTTTTGCAAGAGGCTTTTATTACCAAGAATAACTTACAAGTTTAAAAATAAATCCTTTATAAAAGCTTAGACAAAAGTATTTTATCCCATATACCAATATGGATAAATTGACACTTTCCTACTCTTTGGGTTAGATTGTATGAGTCGGTTTCCGGCAAAACCTAAAATTCTAACTGGAGGGTATAAATCATGGGAAGAAATTTTACTCCTAGATTTAAGCAGTGCAGAAGACTTGGGGTCAATGTTTGTGGACATCCCAAGGCAATGAAGAGAGCAGGAAGTCCTGCTTTCGCAAAGAGAAAGAAGCCTACTGATTACAGCAAGCAGCTCACAGAGAAGCAGAAGCTCAAGGCTTATTATGGCGTTATGGAGAAGCAGCTCCACCACTACTATGAGAAGGCTCTTACATCCGATCTCAGAACTGGTGATGCTCTCGTCATCTCTCTCGAGAGAAGACTCGACAACGCTGTATACAGAATTGGATTTGCTAACTCTATCAGACTCGCTCGCCAGCTTGTCAGCCACGGCCACATCTTGGTAAACGGCAAGAACGTCAACATTCCTTCTTACATGCTTCAGCCAGGTGACAAAGTCACACTTAAGGAAAAGAGCAGAAAGAACGTTCAGTTCGAAGCTAACTTCAAGGGTCACAGATCTTTCAACCTCCCATACTTCACAATTGATGAAGAAGGTTGGACAGGAACACTTTCACGTCTCCCAGAGAGAAATGAAATCCCAGTTGAAGTAAACGACCAGCTCGTTGTCGAGTTCTACTCAAAGTAAGACTCCCTAAAGTCTTCAATAGATTCGGGTTTCCCATCCACCACAATGGAAAGGAGAAGGAAAGAACAAGGCCTCATTCCAATTTTGCCCTCTTTCCTGAACATAGGTTGGCGGCTACCCTCAAAACAACCTTTGTGAAACCCCAATTTAAAAGTCCCCGATCTCGGGGGCTTTTTATGTCGTTAAATTCTTTAATATTATTACTTCTTCCACTCTATAGTAAAAGACAGAGGATTATTTAGTGTTAAGAAGTCAACTACAGGGAATGAGTATACAGCCTTTCTTTCTCCTGTCTTCATGGCTCCCTTTATTGCTGTAATATCACCAGGGGTCTCTATTTCTATTGATACAAAACTCTTCTTTAACGCCTCTGGTCCAGCTTCTCCAAGAAGGAAAGAGATCATATCCATGTACTCTTCTTCGCTCATGCCGTTGGAGTATCGTGGCCCATAGACTTCGAAGTTCGGGTCTGAAAGGAATGGAATCACATCCTCAAGCTCTTCGTAGTTATCATAAGTGAGATTAAGAGTCATCTTATTGTCACTTATAATCAATAAGGAGTTGCCTTTCCCTCCATTTAGATCAGCCACCAGCTTCTCTAGGCTTGAGAAATCCAGGGAGATGATATATCTGGTACTCTTACCATCGGTACGTAACTTAACATTTGACGAAGATGATGAAGAGTTTAATTTATCAGCAAAATTGACCATGGCTTCATCCATTATGGAGTAGTCGCCTTGGGGAGTGAAATCTGAAAAATCTTCCAGGACATCTAGGAAGAACTGGTCTACTTTTATATCTGAAAGTGATGAGCCTCCATTTTCCGAAAGAGTAAAGGACTGAGTCACACTACAAGAAGAAAGCAAAGATATGGTGATTGATAGAATCAAAAAAAGTCTTTTCATGAGAAAAATCTTAACCCATCATTGTTAATCTTGGAAGAAGAGAAAGTGTAGTTGTGGTCACGAACTATAGACAGAAGGCAAAAGAGATGATAGAAAGACAAAGCTTCGAAAGAGGAAATATGAAGAAAAGACTTATTGCATCTATTATATTTATGTTCATGCTTTCATCTCTTTTCGCTTACGATTGGAACGGTCGCTATCTTTGGGTTAATCCTACAAAGAAAGACAACGGCGGAAAAATGAAAAGCGTGGAGATGATGGTGAAAGAGACGAAAGACGAATGGAAGAGAGAAATATACTTATTAGATGAAGACGAAGAATATAGACTTTTTCCGTTGATAATGCCTTCAGATGAATCTTTTTCAGAGTGGCATAAATATAAAGAAGATTCAGATGTAGCAAAAACCTTCAGATATAACACAGATAAACTTAATACTTCCCCCTTTTCTCCAGGTAAATGGTTGCTTAAAGAAATAAGGAGTGAAGGCGATAAATCCATAATGGAAGTTACTGTAAGTGCATTTAATATGAAGGTTGGAATAACAATAACATTTGCATTCGCTCTTGACGAGAACGGTAAAGAGCAATTAACTTTTTGGTTGGACACAGATCTCGCTATGGCTAATGGAATGTTTTTCAAAAACCCAGAAAGCGACAGCGACGGCAGATTTGTTCTAAAGAAACAATAATCAGAGGAGCGTCTCATTTGATAGCAGATCCTAATAAAAAGAGCCTGATAATCGTTGAGTCTCCAACTAAGGCAAAGACAATCGGGAAATATCTTCCCTCTTCATGTATAGTAAAAGCCTCCACAGGACATGTGGTGGATCTTAATCCAAACCCGGATCCCAAGAAAGACGGGGTTTATGGTGTTGATGTAAACCATGGTTTTTCCTTGGACTACACCATAGTTGAAGGCAAAGAGAAGATATTAAATGAACTAAAGAAAGACCTGAAGAAAGTAGACCAGCTTATACTGGCAAGCGATGAGGATAGAGAAGGGGAATCTATTGCATGGCACCTGTTGTCTCAGCTCCAGCCAAAGGTTCCTGTTTATAGAATGGTCTTTCATGAAATAACAAAAAAAGCCATAACTGAAGCTTTCTCAAACTGCCGTGACATAGATATGAACCTGGTGAGGGCTCAGGAAGCAAGAAGGGCCGTAGATAGACTCCAGGGTTATGGCATTTCTCCTATTCTCTCCCGTAAGCTAGGCGCTAACTACTCTGCAGGCCGTGTCCAGTCTCCTGCTTTGAAGCTTATTGTGGAAAAAGAAAAAGAGAGAATGGCGTTCTGTGTCAGCTCATACTCATCGGTAGAGGCAAAGCTTGAAAAAGATGAGAAAGAGTTTTCATCTACTCTAGTCTCCATATCAGGTAAAAGTGTAGCTTCAAGTAAATCTTTTGACAGCGAAAGCGGAGCAGTAAAGGGTGATGTAATAGTCCTCACTGAAGACGAAGCTAAAGCGATAAGCGAGAAGATTGTTGGAAAGGACGCAGAGGTTGTTTCTGTTCAGGAAAGCGATAAGATCGAGAAACCAGCTTGGCCTTTCACAACATCGACACTGCAGCAGGATGCTACAAGAAAGCTTGGTAAGAGTGCCAAGGAAGTCATGTCTATAGCCCAAAGGTTATATGAAAACGGATTTATCACATATATGCGTACAGACTCTCCGACCTTAAGTCAGGAGTGTATAAATGCTGCAGCCGATTATATTCGTAACACTTATGGCGATTCTTGGCTCTATGTCAGGCAATATAAGGCAAAGACGTTAGGAGCTCAGGAAGCTCATGAAGCTATCAGGCCAGCTGGCGATAGATTCCGCACTCCTGAAGAAACAGGCCTCAAGGGAGACGAGCTTAAGCTCTATACTCTTATTTGGAAGAGAACTATAGCTTCTCAGATGAGAGATAGTGTAAAGGCTGTGACTCAAGTAAAGTTCAAACTGGACGACTATATGTTCTCATCTTCCGGCAGTGTCATAAAGTATGAAGGCTTCAGAAAAGTCTATATGGTCTCCAGCGATAACGCAGAAGAGAAGAGCCAGACTCTTCCTCTCCTCAAGGAAGGAGACAAGGCTGCAATCAAAGAAGCAGAAGGAAAAGGACACAACACTCTCCCTCCTCAGCGCTATAGCGAAGCAAGCCTTGTGCAGAAACTGGAAAATGAAGAAATCGGTAGACCAAGCACATATGCAACCATAATCTCGACACTTCTAGATAGAGGATATGTAGTAAGACAAAAGAATGCCCTTGTCCCCACATTTACAGGCTTCTTTGTAAATGCGTTCCTTGAGAAGGCTTTCCCATTATATATCGGTTACGATTTTACAAAGGGAATGGAGGCAGGATTAGACTCTATCGCCCGTGGCGAAGAGAACAAAGAAAATTATCTGTCATCTTTCTGGTTTGGTGATGGCAAGAATGAGCATGGTCTCTCCAATGATCTCTTGGATGTTAAGAGAGACGTAAAGGCAGGGGAAGCAAAGAATTTGGCGCTTCCTGGCCTCTCCTTATCCTTTGATCACAATGGCGAGAAAATAAACTACGAGATCAAGACAGGAAAGTTCGGGCCATATATCCTTACTTCTCTAAAGGACGAAGAGGGAAAAGATATTATGAAGTCTATTCCTTCCGATATGTTTCCAGGTTCCTTTACTGATAGCGACGCAGAAAAACTCTTGTTCCCTGATGAAGTTCATGGAGAAGAGCTCTTTGGTAAGTATGAAGTAAAGCAGGGCAGGTGGGGCGACTATATCCAGCGCCTTTCTGATAACTCCCGTGTTTCTTGGCCAAAGAAGCTTGGAGTCCCGGTTAAGGCATCGGAAGAGATGATAGAGCTCTTGTTCTCACTACCTAAAGAGCTGGGTAAAGACGAAGAGGGAAACAGCGTAGAACTGAAGGTAGGTCCTTATGGTTTCTATGCCCAATACAATGGAAAGAATATCAAAGTCCAGAATCCTCTTACTGTCACTCTATCTGACATCATTTCACCAAAGGTTGAAGAGAGTATCAAGGGCGAATATGAATCTCTTCCTATTGAGCTCAAGCGTGGTAGATATGGCGCATATATCAAGTGGGGGGAAAGCAATATCCCACTACCAGAAAAAGATAAAAAGAACCCCGAAGCACTAACTCTTGAAAGAATATGTGAGATAGCAAAGGAGCATAAAGAGAAGGTGGGTAAAGTTGTGGATGCTGATAAAGAGTTCACTCTCCCTGACGGCACTGTTGCTTACCTTGTCTCAGGACGCTACGGAGCATATATCAAGTGCAATGGTGAGAATATCGCTCTCAGCAAGGAAGAGAAAGAGAATCCTGATACTATTACAGTGGATTCCATTCTTAAGCACATGGAAGAGCATAAAGATAAAAAGCCTGTTAAAAAGAGTAAAAAAGGCTCAAAAAAATGATCAGTGCCTCCTAGTGGAGGCTCTGTCATTAAACATTGAAGATTAAATATATACACTAATTGATACAGTATTCTTTCTTTCTAAGTTATATTATGGTAGGAGAGAATATGCATGGGAACATATGTAAATCCTGGATTTGATAATTTCAATTCGTCTATGAAGAATAAATTCTATGTAGATAAGTCTATGCTTATCGCTCTTCTAAATGAAAAAATTGGAACCGATGATCGTTTTCTATGCGTCACTCGTCCACGCCGCTTCGGGAAGACCATGGCCGCAAATATGATAGCCGCCTATTATTCCAAAGGTTGTGACTCCCATGAAATATTCTCAGACCTCAAGATTTCAAAAGATCCTTCCTATGAAGAAAACATCAATAAGTACACAGTAATCCAACTGGATATGAATGATGTAATGAAGAATAAAGGCAAGGCTGATTTGATGAGTTTCATCAGCAGAAGAGTGATAGAAGAATTAAAAGAAGAATATACGTTTCTTAATGATGAAGCTTTGTTAGGTGTTGCAATTCAGGATATATATAAAAAGACTGGTGACAAGTTTATCTTTATCATAGATGAATATGACTTAATAATTTGGGATAACCGTTATAAAGATGAGTTGGAATGTTATTTAGATTTTCTGATTTCGCTTTTTAAAAGCAATGCTTCATCCCGCTCTATTGCTCTTGCATACTTGACAGGAATCATGCCCATCGTCAGGGAGAAGGTTCAGTCCAAACTTAACAACTTCACAGAATACACAATGCTCAATGCAAAGAATATGGCTTCTTTTATGGGATTCACAGAAGATGAAGTCAGAAGTCTTGCTAAAAAGTCTGGAATGGATTTTGGAGAACTTAAACGCTGGTATGATGGATATAACCTAAGAGGCCTTGAGGTCTATTCTCCGAAGTCTGTCATCAGCGCAATAGAAGATCATGAATGTAATGATTATTGGATACAGACCAGTTCTTATGAAGCTGTGACAGATTATATCTCACTGGACTTGGATGGATTGAAGAAAGATGTGTTCACTATGCTCTCTGGAGGAAGAGTGGAAGTAAACACATCCTTCTACCGCAACACTTTGTGTTTTGATACAAAGGATGATGTTTTGACATATCTGATCCACATCGGATACCTCTCGTATGACGCTTATACTTCCTCGTGTTTCATTCCAAATAATGAAATAAAGGATATGTGGGCCCATTCAATGGAGAGAACTAAGGGGTATCAGGATGTGGCGAATATGATCAAGGGCTCAAAAGAGCTATTGGAAGCCACATGGAACGGTGATGAGAAAGTTGTTTCCGAGGGTGTTGCCAAAGCCCACAGAGAGGCATGCAGCATACTTCAGTATAACAATGAGGGTACATTCCAGTCTGCACTTCACTTGGCTTATTACTATGCCAAGTCCTACTACACGATAGTCAACGAACTCCCTGCTGGAAAAGGCTTTGCAGATGTAGCTTTTATCCCATATGAGCCAAACATCCCTGCAATAATCATCGAGCTTAAGAAAGATGATAGTGTAGAGAATGCCATAGACCAGATAAAGGAACGAAAGTATCCCGAAGCCTTAGAGAACTATAAAGACAACCTCTTACTTGTTGCCATAAGCTACGACTCTAAGACCAAGGAGTATTTCTGCAAAATAGAGAAGGCTGAATACTGATTATGTAATCAAATAAAAAAGGCTCAATGAGAAGCCATTGGCCTTTGATCTCTGGTCCCAGGCAGAATCGAACTGCCATCTAATCCTTAGGAGGGATTTGTTCTATCCATTAAACCATGGGGCCGACCGCACTTTAGTATAAAAAAATACCAGTTCCTAATCAAGATGTTGCATTTCTTCACTTTTCTTATGTTTCCTAAAATTGTATTATCAAAAATAGGAGGGAACAATGACAGTATCCAAGAACATGACCATAAACCCTGTAACAACTACTCCTGACATGGGAGTATTCGAGGCTTTTGAACTTATGAAGAATGAAGGAGTTCAGAGACTACCTGTCTTGGATAATGATGGAAATCTGGTTGGAATCATATCAGAGAAAAACATTACTTCTGCAGCTGCAGACAGGAAAGTGTCCATTGTCGAGTTCGCACTCCTATTGTCAAAAATCAAGGTTGGTGATGTTATGACAAATGAAGTCATAACAGTATCTATCGATGACTCTGTTGAATTGGCTGCCAGAAAGATGAGTGATAACGATATCTCAATACTTCCTGTTGTAGATAACAACGGAAAGCTTGTGGGAGTAGTGTCCCGTTCCGATTTATTCAGACTTCTGTTGGAGCTCTTCGGAACCCGCCACTATGGTATACGTGTCACATTCCGCATTAAAGACCAGAAGGGAGTAATTGCAAAACTTGCCATTGCACTGGAGAAAATCGGTGCAAATATCGTTTCTATTGGAAACTTGGACAGTGACCAAGGTTACTCTACAATCATCATGAAAATAAATGGAGTTGAAGAAAGCCTCATCAAAGATACTCTATCCCCCCTTGTTGACGGAAATCTGGATATAAGGGAAGGCTAAATTTTGCCAAGAAAAAAGAAGCACGAGGAAAAGAAGACTCCAAAGAAAAAAGAAGAAGAGAGAGAATATAATCCTTTCTCATCAATAGTCTTAAAAGAGAAGAAG
>JALFCJ010000030.1 GCA_022771185.1 Spirochaetales bacterium
GATATTGTGCAACATATGTACACGGCGAAGGTGCAGTTGCTGTTTCTATCATTCTCAAGGCTGACAATGCAGCAGTATTTGAAAATGATAGTGTCAAGGAACTTGCACATGACTTGGCTCTCCATGCAGCAGCATATAAGCCACAGTACCTCTGTGACTCTGTTGTTCCAAAAGAATATGAAGAAGAGCAGCTCAGCATCTTCAGAGCACAGGTTGCTCAGGACGAGAAGCTCGCTTCCAAGCCAGACAAGGTTAAGGAAGGCATCGTAAGAGGAAAGCTCTCTAAGCTCTACAAGGATGTTTGTTTCCTCGATCAGGCATTCGTCAAGGACGATTCCAAGAGCGTTTCTCAGGCACTTGCTGATTGCGGAAAGGCAGCTGGAGCAAAGATTGAACTTGTTTCCTACAGTGTCTTTATGGCAGGTCTCAAATAAGGAGAAGTCATGCAGAACGTAATCAACAACTGCAGTGAAAAGATGAAGAAAAGCGTAGCCAGCCTTCAGGCTGACTATGCTCAGTTAAGAACAGGAAGAGCTTCTGCAGCTCTCTTCGATAAAATCAAAGTCGAATACTATGGCGCAGAAACTCCACTTTCCCAGGTTGCATCCATTTCTGTTCCAGAAGCAAGAATGGTTGTCATCCAGCCTTGGGACAAGACAGTTCTTCCTGCAATCGAGAAAGCTATCCAGAAGTCTGAGCTTGGTCTCAACCCAAATAATGATGGAAAGCTTATCAGAGTCAACTTCCCTGCCCTGACAGCTGAAAGAAGAAAAGAACTTGCCAAGCAGGCAAAAGCTACAGCAGAACAGTCCAGAGTCGCAGTTAGAAACATTCGCCGTGACGCTATGGAAGAGCTGAAGAAGATGCAGAAGGCTGGCGACATCTCTGAAGATCAGCAGAAGGATGGCGAAACAAAAATCCAGAAGTTGACAGATTCTGCTATTGCAGACATCAACAAAGTTGCAGAGACAAAAGAAAAAGAAATCATGGAGATCTAACGAGGTTATTGTGGGGAATCTTAATCATCTTGCATGCATAATGGACGGTAACGGCCGTTGGGCTGAGCAAAAAGGCCTTAAAAGGACCGATGGACACAAAGAAGGGGCTTATGCCGCCGAAAGAGTCGCAAAAGGATGCATCAAAAACGGAATTCGATTCCTCACCCTCTATTGTTTCTCTACTGAAAATTGGAAAAGACCCAAAGATGAGGTGAATTATCTTATGGGTCTTTTGTCTATGCAAGTACAAGCAAATATTCCCAAATTTAATAAACTCGATATTAGAATTTTATTTTTAGGTAATAAAGAAGGTATACCCACCTCGGCTTATAACGGACTTATGAAAGCTGTGGAGGCAACAAAAAACAATTCTACTCTGACAGTACAGCTTGCAATTAACTATGGCGGCTGGGATGAAATAGCACGTGCTGCAAATAAAGCAATAAACGCTGGTATTACTTCTTTTACTCCAGAAACCCTACTCTCTTTTGTAGATAACCCCTCCGTTCCTCTTCCTGATATGATTGTACGAAGTGCTGGAGAAGAGAGGCTCAGTGGTTTCTTATTATTACAATCAAATTATTCAGAGTTTGGTTTTTATGATAAACTATGGCCAGATTGGGATGAAGAAATGGTTGACACCATTTTGTCTGACTTCCAGTCGAGGACGCGAAAATATGGAGGATTAACAAAATGAGTAGTTCTCTCAAGACAAGAATAATTACTGCAGCCGTTGCACTGCCTATCATTATTTGTTCAATCGTATTTCTTCCCTATTTAGATCATCTGGCATTTGCAATTATTATCATCGCTGTAAATGCTATTGGTACTTGGGAACTCCATAATAATATTCTAAAGAAGAAAATAGATGTTCCTTTTACTGGATACTTAGGTATTTTGCTTCCGGTAATCGAACTAATAAATAATCATTTTATCCACATCGATAACCTTATCGCTTTTGTCTTAGCTGCATTTCTAGGCTTTGCTTTTTTGGTGGAAGTAATTCATGGGGCAAAAGACAACTTTAAGGGATCTATTGAAAGAATATCCGCTACCTGTCTTACTCTATGTTACCCTAGCCTCTTTATGGTATATGCCATAAGGCTATGCTTCTTATATCCAAATGCAAACGCAATTCTCGTTTTTCTCGGTATTGTTTTTGGCTCGGACTCAATGGCGTATTTCAGCGGAATGCTTTTTGGCAAAAACAACAAGGGCTTTGTCAAATGCTCACCCAATAAATCTATTGCAGGATTTATTGGTGGTACTGTAGGTATTGCTTTAGTTATGACAATTCTCTTGTTGATCTTTCCAAGTATGCTTGATACTACACCATTGAATATGTTCCTTATTGCTCTTCCAACAGCTATCTTTGGTACTTGTGGAGATCTATTTGAGTCTATGCTGAAAAGAAGCGCTGGCGTAAAAGATGCCGGAGTAGTTATTCCAGGTAGAGGAGGAATGCTTGACTGTATCGATTCTCTTTCCATCGCTATTCCAATCTTCACTATGCTTTGTGAGCTATTGGTGTGATTATGAGAAGAGTTGTTATTCTTGGTTCTACAGGCAGTATTGGCACAACATGCCTTAATTACTTGAGAAAGAACAATCCAGGCTTTGTTGTGGTTGGTCTCACAGCTCACAAAAACATTGAGAAGCTTTCTCTGCTCGGTAAAGAATTCAACTGTCCTACTCTTATAACCAATCCAACTGAGGATTCTGGACTTGAAGAGTTTTTTAAATCTACACACCCAGACATTGTATTAAATGCCATAGCCGGGGCAGATGGTCTTTTTGCAACTGTCACAGCTATCAACAATGGTATTGACATAGCACTATCAAACAAAGAGTCTGTTGTTATGGGTGGCACTTGGATCTTCAAGGAAGCTGAGAAAAGAAACGTCAGAATAATACCAGTAGACAGCGAACACTCAGCTATATACAACCTATTGAAGGGACACAAAGCCTCATCTCTCGTCATTACAGCTTCCGGTGGTCCTTTTGTAGATAGAATGGACTTAGAGAATATAACTGTAGAAGAAGCCTTAAACCACCCTACATGGAAAATGGGAAAGAAGATAACTATAGACTCGTCTACACTTGCTAACAAAGGACTTGAAGTAATAGAAGCTTCTTATCTTTTTGGCTTTAAGCCAGAAGATATAGAAGTCACTGTCCACCGTCAGTCTGTAGTCCACTCTATGGTCAGGACAAAAGAAGGTGCTGTTTATGCGCAAATGTCTCCTCCAGATATGACTCTTCCTATTATTTCAGCTCTTTCGGATGGACAGATAGAGCTTGAGAATGTTGTTTCACCTCTCTCATTCTCAAACTTAAAACTTACTTTTGAGAAGCCTGATACTCTTCGTTTCCCTCTTCTAGATCTTGCATATAAAGCACTTATGGTTGAAGGAAGCGCTACTATTGCATATAACGCTGCAGATGAAGTGGCTGTCAATGCATTTATGGAAGGTCTCATTCCATACTCCAGAATAAGTGAAATAGTAAAAAAAACAATAGAAGATCCTATTTTTAAAGATAAAGTTTCCACTTATGAGGAGACTATGGAAAAAGACAGAATAGCAAGAATTATTGCAAGAAATGCACTATGATAGACTTACTTCTCTATGTTCTTTATTTATTAATAGGACTCCTAGCTACAGGAGTTGTTTTATTGATTCATGAGCTAGGGCATTATATTGCAGCCATAATTCTTGGGGCTGAAGTCGAAGTATTCGGCATTGGAATCGGTCCTGTAATTTGGCGTCATTGGGGTAAAAAAACAGAGTTTCGTCTTTCTTTGATTCCCTTTGGCGGCTACTGTAGACTTGGCGGCTCCGAAGATCTGACTGTGGCTCTATCAAATAAGAGTAAGAAGATTAATTCTGCAGAGAAAGGTTCTTTCTTTGCAATCAGTCCATGGAGAAAGTTTCTAATATTTCTATCTGGTCCATTCACCAACTTCTTGTTGGCTTTTCTTCTATTATCAATTGTATCATCTATTCCTGTTAACAGGGTAAGCCATAGCCTCATTGTGGCACCTATCTCCGATTACTCATCACTT
>JALFCJ010000103.1 GCA_022771185.1 Spirochaetales bacterium
GCATACTTCGAAATGGATCTTCTCCTTATTTGCACTTTTGTTCTGCTCAAAATATTCGGAATAATGCCTTATGAGGTTCTCTATCTGGTGCTTCTCCAATCCCAGTGTGGAGAATAGTTTTGACGCATCTTCAATTGTAACCATGGCTATTTGCCCCTTGTTACAATAATTGTCGCATCTGCAGTAGGTCAAAAACCGTCCTAGTGGGGTAATAAGTCACCAATTCTCGAATATGCAACAAAATTACACAACTTTAAGGCTTTGTGTCTTTGTTTATTATTTTCTCCTATCTATTTTATTTTCATATCACAAGTTGTTAATTAGCTTTAAGATATGAAAAGAATTTTTATCCCTCTTATGGCGATACTGTTGTTAGTATCGTGTACTCCGATTGATTACCCGTCGTCTGATTATTCATCAGCAAGCATTGAAGAAGTGAAGACAAAAGATCCTATGTGGAGTGTAGAGAAAGGCAGTAAGAATGCCATCGTTTCTTTCTCTCCTCTAGAGGGTGTAGACTCCTACTCGATTATACTCAGTCAAGAAGGAGGAGATACAAGGTCATTCTCTGTCCTTCCGTCCTCATTCTCTCTGGGACGATTCCATCGCGAGATAAAAGGACTTCTCCCCGATACCAATTACATACTCTCTCTTCAAGTAGAGTGTGGAGGCGAGAAAGGTGAAGTAGAAGAGTCTTATGCATTTAAGACAGAAGACAGCTCTTCCGATAAGCCGGAGTATGCTCCATATGCTTTTTGCGAGATAAGAAACGAGACATCTGCAACTATCCACTTCAATCTTGAGGAAGGAATGTGGTACAGAATGGTTCTCTACTCGGAAGAGGACATAGGCTCCAAAGAGTTTGTATTCCATTCCTCTGGCTATAGTGACAGCTACGATATATTAGGCCTGGAAGAATCCAAGTCTTATACCCTTACTATCCAGCATGGAAAGAAAAACGGAGAGTGGGGGATAGTTAAGAGGGAAGTCGAGATCGATAAATATAGAGTTCCAGCAACAATGAAACTAAGTGTTGATGGAAATACATTTACTCTCGATACTTCTCCTTCAGGGAAAGAGATATATCTATTATCAAGAAGCGACAGGTCTTTTAGTTATAAAATAACTGCTGAAGAGTTTGTAATTCCTACCTCCATACTTCCATCTATGGAGAGAGACGAATACTTTGCTTATAACAGGACAGATAATATCCTGAGTAACGCTGTGTCGTTTACTTCTCCTATGAAGACAGAGGTTACCGTCACTCCAGACTCTATTACTCTAGAGTGGGAGGAAAGCGAGGAAGCACTATACTTTGTTTCGGTCAAAGTCATTAATGATAACGATAAGAGAGTAATCCCAGAGCCAATGGTAAGGGATGTTGAAAGTGACGGAGAGAGGGCGGTTCTGAAGCTTGATAAGCTTGTCAGCAATACTAACTATGAGATAGAGATTACTTTCACTCTCTCCGATGGCGCATCGTCTACTTATAAAGAGAGAGTGAAGACAGATAGCTATGTCGGAACATACGCTTGGCTAGGCTACCCATCCGACGGCATTAGAAGTGCTTTCTGGGTGGACGTAAAAGATAGCACAGACAGCGCTTATCCATATTATATTACTGTCAGCGAAAAAGACCCTGCCTTTGATGGAAATAAGTACATGATCATGCCTCTTATTGACGATTCTCTCTCCTCTTACGTTCCTATTGAAGGAAACATCAAGTACAGAGACGAAAGCGAAGAGTTTATGAAGGCTTATAAGTGGAACGCGAAGAAGTGGAATAAGACAAGTATGGCACCGTCGGAGTGGAAGCCGCAGAGCACTACCATTAACGGCGACAGCGTTACAAGCTTAGTCTACTCAAAAGCAGTAGGAATGAATCTCTACACAAAGACTCAGTTCTCTTTCCGTTATAGAGAGGGAAAGAAAGAGCTTGTGTTCTATAACGCAGGAGAAGGATCGAGTGCAGGCTTTGTCAACATCGGCCTATTTACAAACCCCGAGCCGTCTCCAGGCCTGGATAAGTATTCCTTTGTCCTGACAAAAATAGAAGGAGAAGTATAATGAAAAAGATAGCAATAATAACAGTTTTGGCTCTAATTCTTTTTTCTCTTTCGGCAGCCTTCGTCCCATTCTCCTATGATAGGACGTCTCCTATTTTCTCTTCTCCTTCCCGAATTCTTGAAGAAGAGGAGAACACTCCATTTGGTTTCATGGTGGATCTTTCTTCAGATATAAAGGGGCTGTCATTCCTTTCCTCTCCATTAAGTGTAACTGAAGAAGCATCAAAGAATATGGTGCGGACACTGGAGAAGAAAGACGCAGAGTGGTGGAAGAATAATCCGGAAGTGATCTCTGTGTTCTCTTCCTATGATGCTTCCTTCCCCACACCCACTTTTGATAGTGAGACAGAGTCATTGGAACTTTGGAAGATAAGAAACTATCTATCATCAACATTTCTCTCTTCCTCCTACACAAAGGAGAGGAGAGCCTATGTAGTATCTGCATTGGCTAACGACGGTGGTGTATTTTCAGAGAACGAGAAGATCGGAGGAGACACAGATTTCTTCCTCTCTCTCTTTGGGGAGAATGTGAAAGACGGCTTTGGATGGGGATGGAATGTAAACGTAGGCTTTGATGGTAGCGATAGGCTCTTTGGAGGAGGAAAGAGTATATTCAGCGTGGATGCCCGGGGTGAGATAGGATATGCTTTCCCACTTTCAGAAAAGGTTGCTTTGGGGATCAGCTGTATACCGTCACTAAGAATGGAGACTTATATTCTTCCTTCCTCTTATACTCTCTCCAGACTCCAATCCAATATGCTCTCCCTATTTACAGAAGACTTCAGGTTTGGAATGGGCATAGAGCTTAATCTGGGCCTCTCTTACAAAGTAAACGAAGAACTTTCATTTACTCTGGACGGAAGAAATATTCCGTCTCTCTATACATATTGGGGGATAACACTGGGAGACATGGCATCCTTTAACATGAACTTCAATAGGCTTAAAGATACTTGGATAGAACTCCCTGATGCAGTTGTGGCCGCCCATTGGAAGAGGGGAGGACATAGAGTGGATGTCGTGATGGACAGCATTGTGTCCCAGATGTTATGGATGAAGGAAGTGGATGGTTATGAGTTTGATTTTTTGTTGTGTCCAAAAATCCAGTATTCATATTACTTTGCACCTGAGAAATCGATTACAGCATACCTCGAGAACAGCATGATCGCCTTTGGCCTGGATTTCAGCGGTTTCTCATTCTCCCTTTCTTATGTCCTAGAAGACAACAATATTGGAGTGAAGATGGGTTATCGTTTCTGATAACTCATTGCCATCAAGATAAAAAAACATTATATGTGTCCTTCTCTCGGGAAGGACCATATTATTGCTTAAGGAATCACTCTGTTTTATCTGAGTCTAATTTTCATCATCCCTAAGTCATCTTTTTCATTTAAGGTGGAGATATTAGCTTAAATGTAGGGAGGATTAAGAGAAAAACTTATCATCAAAAATTGATTGGTTCTTCTTTGGTTAAAAAAAACTCTTAGGCAAAATAAGCCTGCATTTATCCTCTATCAATAATCTAACAAGAATTTCTGACGCTTGGACATGAACGATTTGATAGATGTATTTATCTTTTTTTATTAGATGTAAGTGAGTTACTTTTTTGACATTTTAGCTAATTTAGGATAGATTTAAATTAGCTAAAATGGAGGTGTATCTATGATCGCTGCTACTGCTACAGCAACTGAGATGCAAAATAATTTCGGAAGGTATCTAAATCTTGTAATGAGTGGTTATGAAGTTATCGTAACAAAAAATGGTAAGGAAATAGGTCGCTTTATTCCGAAGGAAGCAACGGTCTCTTACCTCACCGATTCTCTTATAGGCATTCTAAAGGGTGATTATGACTTAGATAAAGAAAAGGCAGAGAGGTTGATTGAAAAAAATGGTCCTATTGATTGATATAAACATCCTATTGGATGTTATGATGGAGAGACAGGAATTTGTAAAAGATTCCTCTATGATATGGAAGCTTTGTGAAACGGAGAGAGTGACAGGATATATATCTGCACTCACCATTACCAATCTAGTGTATATTATGCGTAAGAAACTGGATCCAAAGAAAATAGCAGATATAATAAGCCTACTTAGGATGATATTCGTTTTCACTGATCTTGGTGTGCCAGACATCAATTTGGCTTCAGGTATGGAGTGGAATGACTTCGAAGATGCAGTCCAGGCCGCAACTGCGTATCGCGTTCATGCGGATTATATAGTAACAAGGAATACTAGAGATTTTGCAGATAGTAGGGTTCCGGCATTTACGCCAAACGAAATTCTAAATAGGATATAGAATCTGATAACTCATTGGCATCAAACGAGTATTACATAATATGTGTCCTTCTCTCGGGAAGGACATTTTCTTTAAAATGATATTGCAAAACCCAACATTGAGTCATTTATTATTCTGATGCAATCCTATAGTTTGAGAGACGAAGCTTTCTTGTTGTCCATTGAGAAAAAAAAGGAAGACAGATAGGGTACATCATCCCTTTAAAAAGAATGCTAACATTCAAAGTCAGGATAAAAAAAGGTAACCCTCCATATTCCCACTCCCTCATAGCCCGGGGGCAGAACTAAATCCAATGAGACAGTAGAGAAACTCCCAAAGCCTGCATTTACGTTTTCATTTACAGTAGTAGGGTTTGGATATCTATTTGAATGAACACCCATATTATTGCATAGGATTCTTTAACATTGATTATTTCTTAAGGGAAAGAAAAGACAAAAATATCTTCATCACAATTTTTTTCTAGGCGTGAAAAACGTGTAGTAGGTTTACTGGATGAGCTTTTCAAAAAATTAATTTCTATTGTCGCGTTTATTAATAATCTGCAAAGATAAGACGTTAGGGTATTTTACATTCCCAAAGGAGATAATAATGAAAAAACTTCTCGCTATCCTTCTCGTTGCTGTATGCATGTTCTCTGTTTTTGCTCAGGGGGCTGCTGAAGAAAAAACAGCAAAGGATGACAAGGTCATCGACAACCTCACACTTGTCTATGCACCGACTTATGAACTTGAGACTCTTACAAAGATGCTGGAGCCTCTTAAGGAATCTCTTCCAAGAGCTCTTGCAAAGTATGGTTATACTCTCAACAGCTTCGATGTTACAGTAGGAACAAGCATGGAGATCATAGCTGAAGGTCTTGCTGCCGGTACGATCGATCTTGGTGTAGTGGGTGCAACAACTTATGTTTTGTATGAAGACGAAATCAATGCTCTCGCTCAGGTGTCCAGAATCGGATATGAAAAGGATACAAGAGATATCGCAGATTGGAACACCGGTAACGTCCATAAGGATGAGAACTTTATGTCACCTGGTTCCAGATCTGTCCTTTGGGTAAATATTCTTACAGAAAAGGGAAGAGAACTTCTTTCCAAGGCAGAAAGTGGCAACCTTACATGGGATGATCTTCAGAATGCAAAGTGGTCTCTTGGTAAGACAACTTCAGCTACATCCTTCATCCTTCCTTCTCTTTGGCTTGATGAAATGTATGGTACTGGTGTAGGCGAATCCAAGAAGTCTGTAGAAATGCTTAAGAATGCATCTGTAGGTAACGGTGGTTCTGCAATTATCGAAGCACTTCTTCTTGGTCAGTGTGATATTGCTGCAAACTATCAGGACAAAGTCTATGGAGAACAGGCTACTTTCGATGCGTTTGAAAAGCTTTACCCAGAACTTGCTGCAGAGGGAAAGGAACCACAGGATATTCTTAAGGCCATTGCCCTTACAGAAAGATCTGTCAACGAAGTTTGGGTTGCAGGAACAGGTGAAAAGATGACAGAAGGCTTCTGTGATGCTCTTGCAAAGGCTCTCATGGATCTTGCAAATTCCGATGATCCAGCAGACAACCTTCCTTTCAGAAATCTTAACCAGAGTGGACTCGTAGTACCACTTCCTGAGTACTTCGAAGGTGCTCGCCAGCAGGTTGCAGCTGCATCAAACTAACAGACTAGTTGTAGATGGCAGCAATCTCTTCTAGAAGATGCAGACAGGGGGAGAATCTTCCCCCTGAATGCTTTTATAAATCGGAGCATTTATGATTAAACTAGAACATGTATCCAAAGTATATGGAAATGGGACAAAAGGTCTTGATGATGTCAGTTTGGAAATACAGAATGGCGAATTTGTAGCTATTATTGGTCTTTCTGGGGCAGGTAAATCAACACTGATCAGAACCATCAATAAGATGATCGATATCACAGATGGGAGTCTGACTGTCGATGGTGTTGATGTATCTACTCTTAAAGGGAAATCTCTCCGAAAGTTTAGGCGAAAGATTGGAATGGTCTTCCAGTCTTTTAATCTTGTTACAAAGGTTTCCGTTATTAACAATGTATTGACAGCTCGGGCGGCAGACATGTCCTTCCTGCGTATATTCTTAGGGTTATACAAAAAAACTGACAAAGTCAAAGCTTTGGAAGCTTTGGATAAGGTTGGCATCCTGGATAAGGCTTATATCCGTGCAGATCAGCTTTCGGGAGGTCAGCAACAGAGAGTCGCTCTTGCCAGAACCTTGGCCCAGGATCCTGAAATAATCTTAGCTGATGAACCTGTAGCCGCCTTGGATCCTGTTATGGCGGAAACGGTAATGGATGACTTCAAGAGAATCAACAAGGAAATGGGTATTACTGTCTTGATCAATATTCATCATGTTGACTTAGCCCTTCAATATGCAGACAGGATCATTGGAATAAAAGCAGGAAAGATTGTATATGACGGGCCATCCTCGGCCATCACAGAAGATACTCTTCAGACTATCTATGGCAGGAAACTGACTGACGACGAGTTTATGAAGGAGAAGAAGTGATGTTCGATGATCTAATTCATGTCTTTGTTCCAAGAACATATAAGCTCTCTAACGGGAAGATTGTAAAGGAGAAGGTCAGCAAGTCTCCTTATATTATCATCATTCTGATACTGATGGTCATAGGATGTGGTAGAATAGTGGGTTTCAACTTCTCTCAGCTTATCAAACGTGGGCATTTTTTCTTTGATATGCTAAAAAAGATGTTCCCCTGCAACTGGTCCTATTGGCCTATGATGAAGAAGGCGATGCTTGATACCATCATCATGTCTATTCTTGGCTCAGTAATCGGTTGTGTCGTCGCCCTCCCTGTATCATTCTTCCTATCTGCCAATTTTAAGATTTCGAAAGTCATTACTGTAAGTAGTAGAATTGTAATTACTCTTTTCAGAACCCTACCGATTATGGTATTTGCATGCTTTTTCCAGCTTTTATTTGGTATGGGCACATTTACCGGTACTTTGGCAATCTCTGTTTTTACTTTCACTATCTGTACCAAAATGATGTATGAGTACATCGAAACAGTGGATATGGGGGCATATGAAGCAATTCAGTCTACCGGTGCTTCCCGTATAAAATGCATTTGGACGTCGATCTGGCCTCAGGTGAAGGGGTATTTTTTCTCCACAGTCCTTCTTACGTTGGAGACTAACGTCAAGAGTGCTTCCATCCTTGGTTATGTTGGAGCAGGTGGTATAGGTATTGTCCTTGATAGTCAGCTTTCTCTGAGAAAGTATTCAAACCTCGGTCTTGTCGTTCTTGTCATGACTTTGACTGTCGTCGCTTTAGAGTTCCTGGCTCGCTATGGAAGAAGGAAACTGTCTGACGTATGAGTAATGATCGAATTGATAATAAACTAAAAGAGTATCCTTCTGTATGGGTGAAATTTGCCGTTATGGCTGTTTTCATTCTTATCATGATATTCCTCGGGAAAATCACTCTGCAGTTCAATGAAATCACAGAGCTTGGAGTTCGATTGATCAAAGGTGCACTTTATGGTCTGATTACACCTTCCTGGGAAACAATAATAGATTTATCGAAGAATGGGCTTCTTTATATGGTGTTGGAGACTTTCGCCATTGGTTTCCTGGGGACAATAATCGGTGCAGTCCTATCTATACCTTTGGCATTTCTTTGTAGCCATCGTACTGCTCCTAGATGGGTCAATGTCATCTTTATTACATTGGTTACTGTAGTCCGTTCTTTTCCTACAATCATGATTGCAATTATGTTTGTAAAAACAGTTGGAAGCGGTCCTTTTGCCGGTGTTTTGACCATGAGTATTGGTTCTACCGGTATGATTACCAAGATGACAATGGAGGCGATAGAGGACTTGGATAATGGAGTTGTCGAAGCACTTGATGCTTCTGGCTGTAATGCATTCACAAAGATTCGTCTTGGTATTCTTCCTCAGCTTAGTGCCGCCATGCTCTCAAATATTCTTTACCGTTTGGATATAAATGTTAAGAATGCCTCTATCCTTGGTCTTGTAGGTGCTGGTGGTATTGGTGCCGCCCTTATTGTAGGTATTGAGTATAGAAAGTGGAACGATGTGGGAGCCCTTCTCTGGGGTATTGTAATTTTGGTTCTTATAATCGAATTGGTCTCCACAAAAATAAGAAAGAGTATTTCCTCAAAGGATTAAACATGTTAGATATTGTCGATCTTCATACACATACCTATGCAAGTGGTCATGCTTTCAACACGCTCTATGAGATGGCGAAATCTGCTTCTGAGAAAGGTCTTGGTCTCTATGGAGTTTCTGACCATGGTCCTGCAATGGAAGGAGCCGCCAATCGCTTCTATTTTATTGCAGGGAATCGAGTCCCGGATTATTTGTTTGGTGTCCGCACATTATTCGGCATTGAATTCAATATCATCGACTATGAAGGCAATGTGGATGTTACAGATATGTGGGCGAAGAACCTCCGGTATGGTATTGCGAGTCTTCATGATGTATGCATAAAACCAGGTACAAGAAAAGAAAATACTTGGGCATATATAAAGGCGATGGATAATCCTCATGTCAACATTATTGGTCATCCTGACGACGGAACATATGATGTTGATATGGATACTTTGGCCAAGGCTGCTTTTGAACACAAGGTTCTTTTGGAGCTGAATGAAAATTCTGTAAAACCTTCAGGATATCGCAAAAACTCCAGGGAGAATTCCATTCGTATGCTGGAATCTGCAGTGAAGTATGGAACCAAGGTTATTATCGGAAGTGATGCTCATATTGAATATAACATCGGTAATCACCGATATGCCCACTCCCTCATAGACCAACTGGGTTTTCCAGAAGAACTAATTGTCAATAAGTCTGTAGAAGAAACTCTTGAGGCTTTGAAAAAGAACTAACCCTGCTTTTTTTAGGATCTAAATCTTTTGGCGTGTAATCCGGAGGTCATACGGCATCCTTATTACCGCCATCAGGAAGCCTGAATACAGTCTGCTTCAGACGCTTCTGGTTGTATGGCTTCTTCCTTGAGTAATGTCTGCCTGAGCTTCCGTCTGACGGCTTTCCATACAGGGAATCCTTATGGGTCTCTATCAGATCAGATAAGCGAAATAATTGAAGAACTGATGCGAACAATTTTTTAGATGAGGTAGATACCATAAGGTACTCTGTCTCAAAAGGCCATTGAACATGAATCAACTTCCATTCGCCGTCACGAACAGAATAGCATCATTTCTTTACAGCTGAGGACATCTTAGTTTTTAGCAGCTCAATCTCGAGTTCCTTCTTCCAGATTAAAAGCTTAGCCGCTTCCAGCCGTGCCTCTGTCTCCTGCTGGAGTTTCTGTGCTATCTTCAGCTCCTTGCTGCCGAAACCATTCTCAAGAATAGCCTTCTTCCAGTCAGAAAGCGTGCTCGGGGATATACTGTTGTCCGCACACACCTCACTGGCTGACTTTCCTTCCATCAGTTCCTGAATACATTTCTTCTTGAACTCATCCGTGTAGGTTTTCTTGTTCCTGCCCACATCTTTTCTCCTTTGGTATGGTAGCTTCTATTCGGATTATTTTCACCTCCCTGTCTGATTTATGCTCTTAGTATTTTTTGTGCTCTTCGCAGTACTGTCCTTCGGTAAGTCGTGGACATCCTGGATAGGCACAGCCGCGTTTTGGTTTTCTTGGCATTTCTTCTCCTTTCCCGGATGATGCTTATGACGCATCCACGCTTTCAGGATGTACCAGCACAGTTCGAGATAATTCACTTTTCAATATGACATTTCCAGCACCACCTCCAAATAAAAAGTCCCATTAGCACTACTCATGAGACCATAAAGAAAGCTCCGGAAGATTTCTCCTCCAGAGCCTATTTCGATGATATTAGTGTAGCAGGGATTATCGTATAAGTTGTCCGCGATTTTACCGTCTAATGGAGTCCAGGCTTTTCGACATAATTCTTATAATCATTGAAAACTCGTAACCTCAGGAATATAATAATAAGATAGATAAAAAGGCTTCGAGGTGACCGATGGCAGTGAAAAAGCAAATGAAAACAGTTGATCAGTTAATTACGCATATGAAGAATAAAGGTGTCGCCTTCTCTATTATTTCTGAAGCAGATGCCAAACTGCATCTTGATATGCATAACAACTATTTCAAACTGACATCATACAGAAAAAACTATACCAAAACCACAACCGGTCCTAATGCTGGTAAATATGAAAACCTTGAATTCGCCCATCTGATTGAACTTGCTCGTCTTGATACCGAGATTCGACATCTTCTTTTGCAGATGACTTTAGATGTAGAACACTTCATGAAAGTAGCTCTCATCAAAGCAGTCGAAGATAGAATGGATACTGTCGGCGATGAGGATGGATATAAAATAATTGAAGGCTATTTGCTCGCAGATGATATCCAGTCTATTTCTGAAAAATCTAAGACAATGGCCAAGAGAAACGGACAATTTTCTCAGAAAATCAATCAGAATAAGCATAATCCATATTGCGAAGGACTTATTGACCGCTATTCGGAAGAGATGCCGATTTGGGCTTTTGTGGAACTTGGATCATTTGGGGATCTCAAAGAATTAGTTGAATATTACTCAGCAAAAACAGGATGGATCCCACCTGTTGACCTGCAGAGTCTTGATCGTGTCAGACAGCTCCGTAATGCCTGCGCTCATGGAAATGCAATCATCAACGATCTTCGTCCAGTAAACAATGCGACAACGGCAAAGAAGGGAACTTCTGTTTCGCCTCGATATATTACCAACTTCGTTCAATCTGCGGGAGTTAACTCTGGTGCAAGAGCAAAGAAGCTTTCAAATCCACGAATCAATCAAATTGTACATCTCTTCTATGTGTATGATATTGTGGTTCAGAGTCATAATACTCGAAGCCAAAGAATACAGGAACTCCACAATCTGATTGATGGTAGAATGCTGGCCAACAAGAGCTATTTCCAGAAGAACCAGCTTCTCACTTCAACCTATGATTTCTTCAAGAAAATGGAGTCTGTCCTTAAATAACCTCGCAAAGTTTATTTTTGCTAGGATCCCAAAAAATCTTGACTTCGGCCTATGGCTTGCATATAATATAGACATCAAGAAAAACGAAAGTTTTGTAAGGGCTGCGGTTCTCCCGTAGCTCTATTTTTTATCTCTTTCTGTTAACATAAAAGTATGAAGGCAATTAGTTTTCTTATTAAGCCGGCTTCCGGTTCCTGCAACATGAGGTGCAGGTATTGTTTCTATGAAGATGTCTCGGCACATCGTGAGACATATAATATGGGTGTCATGTCAAAAGAGATGGCGTCTTCTTTTATTTCCTGGACATTTTCATCCCTTTCAGACGAGGGCACGGTCTCTTTTGCCTTTCAAGGCGGGGAGCCCACAATGGCGGGACTGGGATATTTCAGACACTTTGTTGATGAAGTGAAGAAATATAAGAAAGAAGGGCAGCATGTAAGCTACAGCCTCCAGACCAATGGATATGCCATTACGGATGAGTGGGCTTCATTCTTTAAAGAGAATAACTTTCTCATTGGCATCTCCGTAGATGGAAACAAAACGGAGCATGATAGATATAGGATAGATGCAAAGGGGGAGGGGACCTTTTTAAGAGTCATCAATAACCTGAAGCTTCTTGAGAAATATAAAGTGGACTATAACGCACTATGTGTAGTGACAGGAAAGACAGATCCAGTGAAGGCATATTCCTCTCTCAAGAGAGAAGGCTTTTCATTCTTGCAGTTTATTCCATGCCTCGATCCGTATGAAGAGGAGAGGGGAGGAAGAGATTTCTCTTTGACTCCTGATAAATATGCTCACTTTCTTTCAGCCACTTTTGATCTCTGGTACAGAGACTGGAAAAAAGGCAAATATACTAGTGTCCGTCTCTTTGATGACTACGTTCATCTTGCTATGGGTTATCCTCCGTCATCCTGCTCTGTCCTTGGCCGCTGCGGGGGATACATAGTAGTGGAAGCAGACGGCTCCATTTATCCTTGTGACTTCTATGTTACAGATAAATGGAAGATGGGATTGTTTTCCGACTTTGAAAGTGTCGACGATGTCTATAAGAGCCAGGTAATGATTGATTTCCTGAAAGAGGGCTCAGAAGAGAAAGTGGAGTGTAAGAGCTGCCAGTGGAGAAGGCTCTGCAACGGAGGGTGCCGCAGGGACTCAGACTACCAAGGAAAAATCGGCTCCAATTATTTCTGCTCCTCTTTTAAAGAATTCTTCAAGCATGCTTACTCCAGGATAGAGGAGATAGCAAAGCTGGAGCTTGAGTATAGACGAAGGGGCGGTGTGTAAAGAATGAAATAAAAAAAGTAAAACTTGTTTTCGCTTTCTATGGGGAGTTATAATTTCCTATGAAGGGAATATATGAGGTTACTTTGTGTTTCAGATACCACACGCAGTCTTGCTTTTTCACCTAGCATAAAGAGTGTTTATCATGATACGGATTTAATTCTCTCTGCAGGCGACATGCCATTGGAGTCTTACGACTACATGGCTACCATGTTGAGCCGCGATGTGTATTATGTTTATGGTAACCACAACCTTAAGCACTTCGACATTGATATGAAAAAGGGGTTCTATAAAAACTCCGATCCTTTAGATCCCTCGGTAAAGTTTTATGGTTTTCTCCTGGACGGAAAAGTAATAAGAGACAAAGCCACTGGCCTTTTGATCGCGGGGCTTGGTGGCAGCATGCGATATAACGAAGGGGATAGCCAATACAGTGAGCGCGAGATGGAGAGAAGAATCCGTAGGATGATTCCACGCCTCTTATTCAATAAACACAAATATGGTAGGTATCTAGACATTTTGGTGACACATGCTCCACCATATGGCATGGGGGACGGGCAGGATCTCTGCCACATGGGATTTAAGTGTTTCTTGGACTTCATGGAAAAATATGAACCCAGTTACCTTGTCCATGGTCATGTCCACCTTGATGATTGTAATATGCCTCGTGTAACTGAGTTTGGAAAAACAAAGGTCATCAACGTATACGGCAGTTACCTCATCGATGATGACAAGCTTGGAGGATGAAGTTATGGCGGATCGTTCCGTTACTGCCAATGATTTCGATGTAGCCCGTTTAAAAGCAAGAATTCAGAAAGTATTCTCCACTTTCAGATGGAAGAATCCTAATTTGCTTTCGCTCTATGAAGTGACGAAATTGATTAAGCCTGACAGCGAGGCATACTTGGGGATGCAGGCCATAGAGGTAAAGAAGATTATTGGAAGCGAGAATCGCTACCAAGACTTCTCTCTTGCCTTCTATCCTACCAATAATTCTCTAAAATACAGATGGGAGAGTGTAGATGCTGCAAGGCTTGATAACATAACCCTCCCTCCGATTTCTGTTTATAAAATCGGAGAG
>JALFCJ010000159.1 GCA_022771185.1 Spirochaetales bacterium
AGCGCCCAGAAATACGTTGAAGTATACTCATCACTTCTTTAATGGGTCCCCCCGAAAAGGGGACTCATAAAATGTAGTTTTTTATTATAACATAAAAAGAATCGGGATAATTCTTTTTATTTCCTAGTGCTTCTGTTAACTAATTGTGAAAAAATACAATTTATGTAGCGGGAATAATGTAATTGGTGGTAAACTAAACAAAAAGGAGTTTTTTTTTAGTTAACAAATCTAGGAAAAAGAAAAAACTAAAACTGTTAATTAAAGAAAAGGTGAATAGAATATAGATAAAGGAGAAATTATATGACACTCAACAACAAAAAGGTTGTCGCCATCGTACTTGGAGGCGGAAGGGGAACACGCCTCTATCCATTGACAATGGACAGGTCAAAACCTGCAGTTCCATTTGCAGGAAAATACCGCCTTGTGGACATCCCGATTTCAAACTGTATCAACAGTAACATCAGACAAATTTACGTTCTGACACAGTTTAATAGTGCATCACTCCACAACCACATCGCATCCACATATAACTTTGATGCATTCTCAGGCGGATTCGTAGAAATTCTTGCTGCAGAACAGACATATACTTCTGAGACATGGTATCAGGGAACAGCAGACGCTGTAAGAAAGAATCTCAAGCACTTCAGAGACCAGCAGGCAGACTACTATGTCATCCTCTCAGGTGACCAGCTCTACAGAATGGACTTCAATAAGATGCTCCAGCGCCACATCGAGAGTAAGGCAGTCCTTACAATCGCAGGTAAGCCTATCAGCAGACCAGAAGCTACAGGACTGGGAATCATGGGCTGTGATGAGAGGGGTATGATCACAAAGTTCTTCGAGAAGCCAAGTCCAGATGCAGACATAACAGACTACATCGTTCCAGAAGCTACACTCAAAGATCAGCTTGGTGTAAAGAGAACAGAGAAGAATGAGTATATCGCATCAATGGGTATCTACATCTTCAACGCTCAGGAAATGGAGCAGGCTCTCAACAACGACAAGACAGACTTTGGTAAGGAAATCATCCCAGACATCATCAAGTCCAAGCCAGTGTCATCATACCTCTTCGACGGTTACTGGGAAGATATCGGAACAGTAAAGGCATTCTATGAAGCTAACCTTAACCTCGCTTCCGATAAGCCAAGCTTCAACTTCTATGATGAAGACATGCCGATCTATACACACAGAAGACACCTTCCTGCAACAAAGGCAAACTTCTGCTCACTTTCAAATGCTCTTGCATCAGAAGGTTCTATCATCACCAATGCTACTATCGTCAACTCAATCGTCGGTGTCAGAACATTCATTGAAGCAGGTGCATCCCTTGACGGAGTATACTGCATGGGTGCATCAAGATATGAAAGCGAAGAAGAGAAGGCCGCTAATGCCAAGAACGGTATTCCTAACATCGGTATCGGCAGGGCAACAATCATCAAGAGAGCTATCATCGACCAGAATGCTAGAATCGGATCCAACTGCCGTATCGGTATCGACAACATCAAGAGAGCAGAAGGTGACTTCGAGATGTACTCGGTACATGATGGAATCATCGTCATCAACAAGAATGCTATCATCCCAGATGGCACAGTAATCTAATAAGATTCAATTCTTTCGAAGGTCGTCTGAAAAGACGGCCTTTTTTGTTGTATCTTTTTCTATTCTTTTAGAGAATCTTCCAAGAGACTACAATGGATTATTTACGAAATTATGTTGTTTATCTACATAAAGAATATGGATGAGGAATTCTTTTTTCTAGGGAAGAAGATGGGAAAACCTATATAGGTCTTTTCCAGGACAATGAAATACACAGAATTGATTACACAAATAAAGAAAAAGGCGCATACTTCTTTGATAGCTTTTCCAAGAATAGAAGCAATCATTCTACACTCAATCAACCATTAAAAGACAATGCCAAGGCTGAAGAGCTTTATAAAAAATCTCCAGCAACAATAGTCACAGAAAAACCTAAAAACGTCTTTGGTGCACGATATGCAGTGGGAAAGGAATTTGTAGACTTTGATCTATTCACCACTTCAGGAAGAAGCATCGACATTTCAAGTACTTGTAACAAAAAGAATTGTGTCCACCAGAAAGTAACCGCTCTGACAATTTATAAAGAAGTAAAAGCAATGTTAGCGTCGGTCAAAAATAACTCCCAGTGGAAAAGAGCACTCTGAGATCCTTTCTGCAATACGACAGAAGAAGAAGTACATCATCTTAAAGGGCAATAGAATAATTGACCTGGATAACCAGGAAGCAAAGGATTTCAATGCCACTGTCTCAGATTTCAATATGGAT
>JALFCJ010000206.1 GCA_022771185.1 Spirochaetales bacterium
TGTTATAGAGGTAATTTGTAGCCCAATAGAACTCTCCTATGAGGTGAATGCCTCCTTCATCCTTTAAGTTCTCTTCTCTAAGCGCATATTCGTCGTTCTTTCTCACAAGGGACGAATACTTATCACCTTCTGTCACCTTCCAATCAACGCCTGCTCCCAAACCTATTCCAGTAGGCTTATTGTTAAATCCACCCTCACCTTTGAAATATAGATCATCCTGTGCATACTGGGCCCATAGTCTCAATGGCCCTATCTTTCCTTCCATCGATACTTCTATCATTACATTGGAGTGTTCTTCCTGATATAAGTTATGCCATAAGACAAATGGAGTCATATCATATAGCCCTGGGTATGCACCATATACACAGTTCATTTCAGATAAGCCAAAGCGGAACACATCATTTGAAGCAGATACTTTATGGATAAAGAATGTCTTTGTTTTCTCTGTTTCATTACCATATCCATTAATAGTGCTGTTGGAGCCTCCGATAGCATAGAAAGAATAATCCAAGCTAAACTTACCCTCTACATAAGAAGCTCCCAAAGCGACTGCATCAAGGTTAGGCTGAGCTTCTTCTGATAGTGTGAAACTATACTTCCCTGGCCCAATATCAAGCTTTCTTCTTCCCACAGAGACAAAGAAATAAGGATTGAAGTACTCGATGAATGCTACTTGTGGATACTGGGCGTTTGTAACTGCGTACTTAGTATTCCCCAAGTAAGGAATATTGGAAGAAGGCGTAAATCTAATGAAATTAGATAACTCTTCCCTTATATCAATCTTTATGGCAAAGAAAATACACTCTGTCTCGATCTCAAATCCTGCTGCAAGAAGCTCGGGACGCCTATCAAAACGAAGAATAGTATCTTGTATTGTTTCACTACTACCTTCAATTGTTTTCCCATTAAGCATTGCTCTGAAGCCATCGTCTCCACCACTAGGCCATTTGTCATATAAAAGAGGTGTCGAATCAACCAAAAAATATGGAGAGAGCTGCAGAAAAGGTGTGATTCTTGCTGACAGCACTAGAAGGGAGAACACTAATATCAAAATAACAGATATAACTCGTTTCTTTGTCATATCTGAGATTCTACCCCTCCTTGGAGCAAAAAAGAAGAGGCTGCCATATTGGACAGCCACTCTATGCTATTTGTTTTCTTTTTTCTTTCTTGAATACAAGAATCTCTTAATCTTTTGGGTAGGAGTACGCTCAAAGTCCTTCTCTTGGAGCTCTGTATCAGAGATTTTGGAGAATGTAGAGAGTTGCTCATTAACACTCTTCTTAAGCTTGACCAAGTACTTCTCAGCCTCACTCTTCACTTCTTCAGCACTTATCTTAAGTTTCTCCTGCATCGCTTCAAGATCCACCTTGATAAGGGCGACCAAACCACCGTCACCTGGCACTACCAATGACTCCTGGACAAATTCCATGTTATTAATAATACTTTCGATTGACTCAGGGTAAATATTCTCTCCCGCAGGACCCAAAATCATAGTCTTGACTCTCCCCCTTATGGATAGGTAGCCATGCTTATCGATATATCCCAAGTCTCCTGTCTTGAAATAACCATCCGGGGTGAATACTTCCTTATTTAGTTCTTCATTGTCGTAATAGCCTGTCATGACATTAGGACCCTTTACAGCAATCTCACCCACTCCCTCTTCATTTTTATCCAAGAGGATAACATCATCATGTTTTACAGGCTTTCCGATGTACCCCTTCTTATGCATCTTGTGCTTTGGTCCGCAACCTGCAATTAACGGGCTTGTCTCCGTCAAACCATAACCTAGGGCATATGGGAAATGACAAGAATACAAGAAGTCCCAGACGGTACTGTCCAAAGGAGCACCACCTATACCGAAGAACTTCATACATCCACCCATTGTAGAAATAAGCTTTGCCTTTACTGTCTTCAACACTATCCACTTTGTAAGAGGATTCTTATATAGCTTTGAAATCTTCGGATTATCACGTAGAGTAGGCACTACTGCAGCCTTGTAAATCTTCTCAATCAGGAGAGGGACAGTAAGAATTACATGAGGTCTTACTTCCTTAAATGCTCTCATCAGAATTGTCGTTGCAGGCGGTTTACCCAGGAAAACAACCTCAGATCCCTGCATGAGACACAGCAAGTGCGTAATTGTGAACTCATAGCAATGGCTCATAGGGAGAATGGAAAGCACTCTGAAACCTTTCTTTACCTTCACGTATGTATCAGAGCTTTCATCTGCACATACAAGAAGGTTCTTGTGCGTAAGTACCACACCTTTACTGGAACCAGTGGTTCCGCTTGTGAAGATAAGTGACGCCATATCATCTTCCCGAGGTACGGAAGAATTAAGGAGAGTATGGTTATGGTTATGCTCTTTAAGAGAAATGCCAGGGGAGGTGTCAAAAGAAAAGCCTTCAGGAATAGATGGAACATGAACAAGATCTTCCATACGTATTACCATCAGACTATTAATGGAAGCATACTCTTCTACCTTCTTAAAGTGCTTGACGTTGACACAAACACCCTTTACCCCGCTTTCTTTTAGAATCTGCTCCATTTCCCTTTGAGAAAAATCAGGTAGAATTGGAACAGCTACACATCCGATATATGTGATGCCGAGATACATCATCATCCAAGATGGACTAGATTCTCCTATCACCGCCACTCTATCACCCTTGGAGTATCCTTTCTCCAAAAGATAAGTTGCGATACTCTCGGCGCTCCACTTTAATCTATTGTATGAAATAAACTTCTCTTCATCGTCACCAAATACAGAATAGGCCTTTCTATTACCATAGCGGCTTGTTATTGCTTCCAAGAATCCTCTAAAGGTATATTCCTGTACCCACTTCATCTTGAGTCCGTCACTCCTCTTGATTTTTCTACAAGAGGATGAAGTAATAACCCGTACTTTCTGTTTTTTGTTCTTCTTATTTGACATTTATTCCCTCTGTCGTATTTCTGACACTTAAGACGATAATGTAATTTTATTTAGGTGACAATTAGGGATTTATTCCCATCTAATAAAACCAGTTGACCATAACTATGATGTAGTAGATATAGTAAAGTGCTACTATTTTGGGAAAAATATGCTTTATTAATAGAAAATCGGAGAAAGCGTCCTGCCTCCTCCGATTCCATTCAATCGAAATTATTATTGAATGACAAAAGTGAAATCTTCTGTCCAGACATTACCTGAAGAGTCCTCAACGGTAGCTTTAAATACTTTCTCTTCACCCTTCTCTCCATCTGCATATACAAGGAATGAAGCGTTCAAACTACTTTCGTCTCCAATAAGTGTGGCGTCAAAAGAAGAAGAGAGAACTTTTACGTCTTCCCCGGAGAGAGATACTTTCAGGTTTCTAAGAGCTGTGTTGCCTATGTTTTTGATTGGGAATGACAAAACAACTTGAGTTGAAGAAGGAATCTTTCCATCCTCATAGTAGCGGATAGATGCTTCTCCGATTTCAACGCCTTTATATAGCGCTGTATACTCCTTGCTCCTGCCGTTCTCTACAGTCACAGTATCGCCGTCGATTTTCTTTCCGTACTGATCATACCAACCAAGGAAAACCAGACCGGAATCTTCTGTCACTACAACATCTGGAACACTAGCTTCTATTCCTTCCACATATGTATCATTTCCACTTACACTATCCTTAAATGTGATTCCTGTTGAGAATAGAGCATAAAGAACCGTGTCAGAATAAGGCATGGTGATTTCTTCGCCACTCTTGTAGGCGACACTCTCACCATCAGTGCTCCAACCTAAAAACACTCCCTCCCCCTTTACTTCCGGAACTGTCACCTTTGTTCCAGGAACCGAGGAATAGGATCTAGTGTAAGATCTACTAAAGTTTCCATTTGTTACAGAATACTGGAAGGTGATAGTCGGATGATACCAAGCTGAGTTTTCATATAAGAAAGAAGCCATGGCATCTTTTTCCTCCTGAGACTCTGTATTCAACAACCTCGCTGTCAAAGTCTCTGTCTGCTCTTTTGTAATCATTGGATATTCAAGAGAGTTATATAGTGATCTAAGTTCAAGGTAATCCTCTACATCTCTCTTTTCTATAGCTTCATTCATTGCTGTTCTTAGACTTGTTCTCTGACTACTATAGCTTTCAACGGAGTAATTCCAAGCGTTCTCTATATCCTTGACAGCAGCTGTATTGAGATCCAAATCCTTAAAATTTGTTCCCTTTTCTGTTGCACCGCTGGCAAAAAGCGGTAATACAAAGAATACGGAAAGGGCCAAAACCATAAGTGTAGTAGTTATTTTCTTCATATCTTTCACCTCTAGAAAAGGAATATACACTCTTTCCAAAAGATGAAAACCCATCGTCACAATCTCTCTATAAAACTACATAATAGCAATATAATGCCTTGACTGATTCTCTCTTTTCTTTCAAAGATCCTACACTATTTGTTATCTTTGTCTATTCTATCCAAGACTAATCGGTAACCTCCCTCCCCATACATCAAACATCGGTTTACTCTGGAGATAGTTGCACTGGACGCTCCCGTCTCTTTCGATATCTCTTGATAATTCATACCCTCGGTCAATAAAGACGCAACTTCCATCCTCTGTCCGAAGTCCAATAACTCTTTTATGGTGCAGATATCGGAAAAAAAGGCTGCACATTCGCCTCTGTCTTTCAAACTAAGAACCGCTTCAAAGAAGTCCACGACACCCTTTTCATTATCTAGTTTCATTTCTTCCTCCCTTTTATTACAATATTGCACCGAAGATGATGTGTCATCTTTTTCCTCTTCCATTAATTAAAACCAAAGCATATCATTGGAACATGGAACATAATACAATCCAGGAAAAAAAGAAGAACATTTACGCTTTATTAGGAATACTATATGCTGGGGTCCAGTATTTATGGACATACTTTTTAAGTTCTTACTTCAAAAGAATCGGAACTCTTCCAAGAATAACATCGCCTATAGGGTTTATCCCGGCCTTTTTCTTCAATCTTGTCATCGCGATCCCAATGATCATTGTCTTTATAGGTACAGTCATCAGATACAGGCGTGAGTTTGATGACAAGATGATGTACATAAAGACAGACAGATATCTTCTGACTCTAATTCTTACCATGATATATGCATTGATGCTTCCTCTTTCTACAAGGCTGGATTTGAATCCGAGAAGAGGTGCCTTTGCATGGATATACTATCTTGTATTCATCTCTTTCTTCGAAGAATTCTTATATAGAGGTCTGGTTCCTACACTTATGGATCGTTCCTCCTTCCCTTCTTGGATAAGGGCCGTTATTCCTGCCCTGGTCTATGGAATATATCAGAGCGCCCTTCCTTTGGCCCAATACGGACTCTCTCTTAGTACCCTCACATCAATTCTTCCTGATATCATCTGGTCCACTATCTTCCATTTTGCTCTTATGGGCATGAAAAAGTGGACAGGTGCAATGTGGCTGCCTATTATCGTCCATGCAATAATAGACCTCTCAATATACTTCATTTTCTAACTATGGACACTTTGACCAGAGAAGAGCGAAGACGCACTATGCAGGCGATAAAAGGAAAGAATACAAAGCCTGAGATGATAGTGCGTTCTTATTTGTTTTCAAAAGGGCTGCGATATAGAATAAACGTAAAAAAACTCCCTGGTTCTCCGGATATTGTTTTAAAGAGATGGAAGTGCGTCATATTTGTAAACGGGTGTTTTTGGCATGGTCACCAAGGATGTTTTATTCTTCCAAAATCAAATTCAGAGTTTTGGAAGAATAAGATAGAAAGAAATATAAACCGAGATAGAGACAACATCATCCTTCTGGAAAACATGGGATGGAGAGTCATCGTGGTCTGGGAGTGTGAAATAAGGAAGAAAGAGAGACGCAAAGAAAGACTAGATGAAATATACCTTGAGATAGTCTCTGGAAAAACAGAATAGGCTAAATCATCAGCATTCTGTCGTTATCCAAGGCTTTTCCTGAGTTCTCCTTAAATTTCTCCAAGAGATCGGAAACAGTAAGTCCCTTTCTCTCATCACCCTTTACATCATATATGATTCTGCCCTTATCCATCATCAGCGTTCTATCACCCTGCACAAGCGCAGACTGCATGTTATGAGTAATCATAAGGCAAGTAAGGTTATTCTCTTTCACGATTCTGTCTGTCAAAGAAAGCACTCTCTCTGCTGTAGCGGGATCCAAAGCTGCCGTATGTTCGTCAAGGAGCAGCAATGAAGGGGGATTGAATGTGGCCATCAATAGCGTCAACGCCTGTCGCTGACCTCCGCTAAGTAAGCCTACAGGCTGAGAGAGCCTATCTTCCAATCCCATAGAAAGAGAGGAAAGCTTTTCTTTAAACAACTCCCTATCCTTCTTGTTGATGCCGCCAAGCCAACCGCCCCTGCCGGAAGCAAGAAACAGGTTCTCTTCAATACTCATACCAGGAGCCGTCCCCCTCATAGGATCCTGGAATAAACGTCCTATCATTCTTGCTCTTTTGTGGTCTGGAAGGAATGTGATATCTTCTCCATCCAGAACAATCTTGCCTTTATCAGTCAAAAAAGAACCGGAGATGGCATTGAAGAGGGTAGACTTACCGGCACCATTGGCTCCGATTATTGATATAAACTCACCGTTTTCAACCTTTAGGTTAATATCCACAAGTGCTTTCTTCTCAAAAACAGTATTGGGGTTAAATGTTTTGGAGACACCGATGATTTCAAGCATTTCCAGCCTCCTTCTTAGCCCTATGGATTCTCATATAGTCATCTTTCTTTCCTTTGAAATATGGGAAAGAAATGGCGATTATTACTATTACAGATGAAATAAGCTTCAACATATATGCAGGAAGGTTGAATCTTAGTGCGATTGTATAAACCAAACGGAATATAATGGCACCGACTACTACGCCTATTGCCCTCTTTGTTATTCCACCCTTACCCATGAAAGCTCTACCGATCAGAAGAGAAGCCAAAGCTATAGTCACCATACCCGATCCGATAGTTACGTTTACAGACTTCTGGCTCTGGGCCAACAGGCACCCTGAGAGAGCTGTAAAAGAAGAAGATATACAAAGCCCTATGATAGTAGTGGTGGCTGGGTTTATTGATGA
>JALFCJ010000261.1 GCA_022771185.1 Spirochaetales bacterium
AGATCCTTGATTCTACCCGCCATTTCACGAATCTTGTAATCAAGACCTGTAATGGATGATTCCATATCGTCCTCCATCAGGGACAAAAAAATCGTCCCAAAGAATCTTACTTCCTTTGAGACGAGTGAACATACATTACACCCGCGGTACCACTCAAATTGCCGCCGAAGCGACCACTCATCGAAGTCCATCAACTTCTATGCCCTAACGCGGCAAAATCGGGAAAGTTCTACTTGCTCTCGCTTTCTTCCTTCCAGCTCTGAAGCTACAGCATATATGCCAGTGTCCCCGGCTCGCACCACCCGCCGTCTCTCTCTTGTCTTTGCATATAGGCACTCTTCGTCTTGGCCTTTAGTGAAGAATAAATTCAAAGAAGGAAAAATATCAAGCAAAATCTCAAAAAAATAATAAAAAACAATATTCAGTAAACATATATAGAATTATAATTCTTAATTCGGAATATTATTTTATAAATATATATTCTTTAACATAGACAAATGATTATTCCCATAATTATATAATTCTTTGCTTGGACCATTTCACTTTTAACAAATTTTTAAAATTCAAAATTATAATGGATTCATGAAAAAGTTTATTGCGCTCTTATGTATGACACTTTCCCTTACACTTGCTTTTGCTGCAAGTAATGGAGTGAAAGCTGTAGAAGTCGGATCTGATGTATATAATGCAGTCAAGTCACTATATATTTCCCAAGGCCATGCACTTCCTTCCACTACAGGACCTTGGTCTGAGAATGAAGTGAAGCTGATGCTAACTAAGCTTGATAAGGAGAAGCTCACTACCAGTGAAAAAGAAACCTATGACTATGTGGTTAGCAAGCTGGAACACGATGACGATATCTTCCGCTTCAATCTCGATGCAAACTTAGAGTTTTATGCCCATTCTAATACTGACGACTTTATCGGGAGAAAGAGTTGGGCTGAAGACACAAAGCCAATGGTTGCAGTCACAACCGATTCCTGGATAGGCGATAACTTCTACGGCTTATTTACCATAAACGTGGCAAACGCAAAGCTGATGAAGGGAGGAGATAAAGTAGAGAAGTTCGGGTCTACTACAATATCTACAAACTTGATCATGGTTCCTCCTGCAAATATGAAGACATTGGATTTCGGTTTCCCTCATAACGCATATATTGCAGCAGGAGGAGACAATTGGAACTTAATGTGGGGTAAGTACAACCTTGGATGGGGACCCGGAAAGACAGGAAACTTTATTTTCGGAGACCACCTTGGGTATCACAACAACATTAAGCTTACTGCCTTCAACAAGAGTTTCAAATACACATTCCTCTTAGATTCTTTCCCTCATCCAATGAACTACTACAAGAAAGACGTCGGATATATTGGAGATACAGGACTATCTACACAGAATGAGTTAGAAGGTTTGAGACTAATGCTTTCCCATAGACTTGAGTGGAGAGTATTTAACGACAAGCTCAACATTGCTTTGACAGAGGGGCTGATGTATATGGATGAGAACAATATGATTGACCTCAATATCCTCAACCCTTCCATGCTTTGGCATAACTTATATACTCGCGCCCATTCTAACTCAATCCTCTCTCTGGAACTTGACTGGACAATAATAAAAGGACTTAACGTTTATGGCTCTATTGTCGTAGACGAGAATGTTCTCCCGGGAGAGGCTGTTCCCGGAAAGAAAGGAGCAGACCCAGCAGAGCCATCTGCCATGGGATATATGCTCGGAGCTACTTATACTCTTCCTCTTAACAGAGGTATATTGGAATTTAATGCAGAGGGAGTTTATACAGATCCATTCTTGTATCTGAGAGACGGAGGAACTGTATCATCGGAGGGAGAATACAGGACTCAGAAGAAAGGACAGTATGGCATCAACTACGTAGTTGCTCTCAGAGATATCTACAACACAGGTGGAGGCGTAGAGTATACAGAAGAATACCTAGGATATAAGTATGGCGGAGACGCAATAGTCGGCAACTTCAGCGTCGATTATAAGGATTATGGAAAGTGGAATATCGGAGGTAACGTCTTCTTTATGGCCCATGGAACTTTTGATCAGTGGACTGTCTGGACAAGAATAAATCCTGATAAAGACCATGATTATCCAGTAGATAATCCAAAGACTCCTACAACATCCCATGTTACAGATAATCAGAGGGACGATGACGTCTCAGATAGAGACAGCGTGGAATATACAGTTGACCTGACTATAAAAGGAGGA
>JALFCJ010000025.1 GCA_022771185.1 Spirochaetales bacterium
TTGGGACCGCTGATGGAGAATGTCAGGATGTTGGTCATAGATCCATATACAATGGAAGAGGATGAATTTGACAGTCTCAAAACGGACTTGAATCTAGTATTGAAGGTGATCAAATATAAGTCGGACAAAAACGCGTTTTGCAGTTATATTAGTAGTGAGGAGAGATTCAAGAAACTTGACGAAGTGACGGCTAAACTGGTCGCGGAGCTTATAAACGTAGATATGGATGGAGAGGATGGCAACGTGTGCAAGGCTATTGAAGATTTGATTAACGACAGCAAGGAAGAAGGAAGAATTGAAGGCGAGGTAAATGCAATCTATAAACTTAGGAGAGACGGCATCCTTAATCTGGATGTTGCTGCAGATAGGCTTGGTCTCAGCTTGGAGGAATATAATAAAAGGGAAGAAAGATTCTTTTCTTAAGAGGGAAAATGTAAAAAACTTGAGGTTTATTAACAGTTCTGGTTATTAAAATGAATGCCCGTAGATACGTATTTCTGCGGGCATGCTGATAGAACGAGACTGTCAGGTATCATCTGTCATGAGAAAGATTGCTAGAAATCATAGGGTTCGGTAATGTTCACACACTTTCACCTTGAAAAGATGGTTAAACTCGATAGATAACATTACGTAAAGAAACTCTCTTTCGTCTATGATGGAGTGCCACAACATGATTGTTTTTTTGTTCCATCCGTCAAATTTATAAATAGTTTTCCTATTAGGAAAGACAAGACACTTTACGTTTGACTACTGAGAGTGGCAGGAAAAAGGGCTGTCATCAACTTTTTTATTTATTTAACAGCCCCTTAATTCAGACAACCTTACCTGGATTAAGAATTCCATTTGGGTCAAATACTTTCTTTATACCTTTCATGATTTCTATTTGTTCTTTTCCAAGAACTTCATATAAGTACTCTTTTTTATCCAGCCCTATCCCGTGTTCTCCGGATACAAGACCTCCCATCTCACGGCTTTTCTTATACATGAGATCAAAAGCCTTTTCTTTCTTTTCATTCCATTCTTCATCATTTTTACCGTCTCTGCAGAGATATATGTGGAGGTTGCCGTCTCCTGCATGACCGAAAGAAGGAATTCTAAGACCTACTTTCTCGGCTACTTCATGTGTATAAAGGATAAAGTCTGCTACAAGGCTTCTTGGAACGACTACATCACACTCATCCATTAGGTCGGTACTGCCTTTGATTGCTTCCAAAAATGCACTTCTTGCACTCCATACAGAGGTGCTTCGCTCCTCAGTGTCGATCATGTAAACATCAAGTGCACCAAGTTCAAGGCATAGGTCTGCTATAGTCTCCATATCATGGGTGACAGCTTCTTTAGTGTTCCCGTCAAAAGTAAGGAGAAGGTAAGCATCGGAGTCATGGGTGGGGAATTTTTTACCCAGGTATTCTTCTGCAAATAGAATGACATCCTGACTCATATATTCCACTGCAACAGGCGTCACCTTTGCACCTATTATCTTTGGGACAGCTGAAATCGCCTCAGCCATAGAATTGAATGGGATAAGCGTGCTTATTGCATACTCTGGTTTCGGGATGATCTTTAGTATGGCTTCTGTAACCACTGCTAGAGTCCCTTCGCTTCCGATTATCAGGTCCTTGAGGGAGTATCCGCTGGAGTTCTTTACTACCTTACTTCCGAGGTGAAGTATTTCTCCAGTAGGGCGAACTACTGTGAGAGCTCTGACAGCATCTCTTGTGACGCCATATTTGACAGCTCTCATACCACCTGCATTTGTTGAAATATTACCGCCTATTGTAGCAGACTTCTCACCTGGGTCAGGACAATATTGATATCCATGGTCGTTGCAGTATGCAGCAAGTTCCATTAGAAGAATACCGGGTTGGACTGTTACCGTCATATTCTTCTCATCCAGCTCAAGAACCTTGTTCATCAGCGTCGTATCAAGCATAATGCCGCCGTTGGTTGCAACTGATCCCCCTACAAGCCCTGTGCCACTACCTCTCACAACCACTGGAATAAGATGTTCATTGGCATATTGCATAATATGTGAAACTTCTTCTGTTGTAAGGACTTTTACTAGAACTTCAGGAATTCCATAAGCTGTACCAAGTTCATCGTGGTAATAATCTTCATTTATTTCATCTCCCTTGAATACTCTTCCAGGAAGAATACTTTCAAGTGCTTTTATATCGCTTTGAGCAACTTTATTGAACATATTATGCCTCTTTCTTTATTTTCTTCATAAGCATTGGAAGAATTTCATACCAATCTCCTACAAAACCATAAGTGGAGACTCCGAAAATAGGAGCGTTGGGGTCGTTGTTGATTGCAATGATGCAATCCGATCCCTTCATTCCAGCTACTGTCTGGACTGCACCGCTGACTCCGATGGATACAAGGAGTTTTGGTTTGACAGTCCTACCTGAGAGTCCGATTTGATGTTTTGCATCAAACCATCCGTTTTCAACTAACGGCCTTGTGCATGCCATAGTTGCGCCAAGAGACGCTGCAAACTCCTGTATTCTATCTAAGTCAGCCTTCGATTTCACACCACGTCCAACCTGGACTATGATGTCTGCTTCAGAAATATCTACATCCACCGGTTTTTCTTCGATATTTAGTATCTCAGCATGGGAAGTAAGCATTGGTTTTGTCACTTCCATAACCTTTGGATTTCCACTTATTTCTTTTCTTTCCGGTTTTGAGAATATCTTATACCTGACAGTGCAGAACTGAGGACGATGATTTGGTGTCATGATTCTTGCCATGATGTTACCGCCAAAGGCAGGCCTTATCTGCACTAGGTCTGTGTCTTTTGTCATTTCCAAGGCTGTACAGTCGGCAGTAAGGCCAGTTTCTATTCTTGCAGCGACTCTTGGAGCTAGTGAACGCCCGATATTTGTAGCACCGACAAGAATTGAAGAAGGTTTTATCTTCCTGATGAAGTCTTCAAAAACATTAGCATATGGCTCGATCAAAAAGTTTTCTAAGCCCGGATCATCATATACATAGACTTCATCCGCTCCATAACAAAAGAGTTCCTTTGATTGTGCTGTTATTCCGCTTCCTATCATCAAAGCCATCACTTTGTGTCCATTTACATCGGCCAGTTCCTTTGCCTTTCCAAGGAGTTCAAATGTGATGTTATGGATTTTTCCTTTAAAGTGCTCGCAGAATACGACAACGCCGTTCCACTGGCTTTTATCAATGGTGTTTACTTTTTCTTCTTCAAAGGTAATCGCACCTTCTCCGTTTTTGACGCAGAGCTTACAGCTTTTGCATCCCATTCCTATGGACAACTCTTTACCGTCATAAGATATGGCTCCAAATGGACATAATTTCTGAAGCTTCTCACCCAAGATAGGGGTTATTTTATCTTTATGTACTATAAGTCCCATATTAAGCCTCCCTTATGAATTTCTTCTCTGAAAGAATGGAGAAAAGATTCTCCGCCAGCTCATTACTGTTACCGTTAAAAACTTGGGAGTTGTGGTTTCTTTCAGGAGGAAATACCTTCTGTACTTGTGTCGGAGAGCCTTTTAGACCATATCGATATATGTTTTGGTCCTCGTAATCGGCAAATGTCAGTGTCTTTATCAAGTCTTCTTTCATATTCTTCTTTCTCTTGTATGAAGGAAGACGAGGTGTATTTATATCGCTGTCTGTACATAAGAGACAAGGAAGCTGAATCTTCTCTGTTATGATTAAGTTTTCTTGAAGAGCCTTCACAGTGACATTTGATTCATCGATTTCAATTATCTCCATCACATTTGATAAGTGAGGGATCCCAAGGTGTTCCGCCACTTCCGCCCCCACCTGGGCAGTATCGCCGTCAGTTGTCTGCTTTCCGCAAAGAATAAGGTCATAAGAACCGAATCTTTTGATCCCTTGGCTTATTGTGTAGCTTGTAGCCAACACATCCGCTCCGCCAAATACTCTGTCAGATAGTAGAACTCCTTCGTCGCATCCCATCCAAATACATTCGTTCAATACTTCTTTTGCCTGTGGAGGTCCCATGGTTACGACTTTGACAGATGCTTCCTTTTGGTCTTTGATAGATAATGCGACTTCCAGTGCATTTAGATCATATGGATTTAGTTTGTTTCCTGTTTTCGGCCTGATCAAAAGACCGGTCTTGTCATCTACCTTTACATTGTTTGAGCCAGGTACCTGTTTGACACATACAATAATATTTATCATTTTCCTTCCTTTTGTTTGCTGAATCTGAACTCTGTTCTGTTTATAAAGTGTTGGTTTTTATCGAATAGAGGCTTTCTAAAACCCTCTACATTGACAGCATTCGCCACATATTGTGTTTCAAAACAGATTCCATCGTTTTTATTATAACCCCTTTTATTTTTCCCGCTATTGGTATTTAGATGGTTTCCAAAGTATACGACAACTGCGTCCATATTGGTAAACACATCCATCTTTAAGTCGTTCTTACCGGCAAAAAGAGTTGCAACATGTTTGTTAAAAGTTTCATTTTTTAATCAGATAAAATCAGATGAATAGTATATTGGGGGAAAACTGTTTGTTAGCGAAGAAAACTAAGTCGTTGATTTTTTTTGCTCAATACTGATTTACATGTAGTCATGGATAATAAAATGGAGTTTTTGATGATGGGAGTAATCTAATCAGCCTCTATCTAAAATAAGATAGTTATTCAGGATAACAAAGCCATATTATATGCTTAATTATTTGTAATAAAATGATTAATGAATTCAATATGTTAGATATTCAAGTACAGATAATTATTTTTGTTTCCATGATATTCGCCTACTGAAAACTCGATAAACTCGATAAACTCGATAGCTTATATTTGTTGAAAGTTTTATCTAAAATAAGAAAATAATTTATAATATAAATAGCTTAGTTCTGGAGGAGTTATGGCTATATTGATCAACTTTGATGAATGTATAAAGGGAAAGACTATAGGACCGGAAAGAATCGAGTTTTTCTATGATTATTATCCTGATGAGGTAATTCGTACCATTTGTGCTTTTGCAAATGATATTGATAACGTTGGAGGTGGATATATAGTCATCGGAGTTGAAGAAGAAAATGGTTGTCCTAAAATGCCTATTAAGGGAATAGAGAAGCACAGAATCGATGGAATTTTGAAAAAACTCCATAATCATTGTCATTTTATTGAGCCATTGTATGAGCCTGTAGTAGAACCAGTATTCTTTAAAAACGTTTGGCTCATACTAATATGGGTCTCTGGTGGTTTTGGTCGTCCATATAAGTGTCCTAAAGAAGTGACAAGAAACCAAAGTATAAAGCAGTATTACATAAGAAAGTTCTCCAGCACTGTAGTTGCTGATAGAAATAAAGAGAAAGAACTCTTTTATGTTTCGTCTAATATCCCTTTCGATGATAGAGAGAACCTAGCTTCTGATATTTCTGACCTAAGTATAAATTTGATGATGGAACATCTTAAGGCTATAGGAAGTGATCTCTACGGCTTATCCTCAAATAAAGACTTACTCACTTTGGCTCGTGATATGCTGCTTGTGGGTGGTAGTGAAGAGTGCTTAAGACCAAGAAATGTAGGCCTATTAATGTTTTCTGATAACATTGATAAGTATTTTAGAAATGCTCGTATAGAGGTCGTAGACATCCCTGTGGCGACAGGGGAAGGAATGACCGAAAAGATATTCACAGGACCTATCCAATACCAATTGAAATATGCTCTCGATTATATAAAAAGCTATGTGATAGCAGAGAAAGTATTTAAACTCGACGATATACCTGAGGCAAAAAGAGTATACAACTATCCTTACAAAGCAATAGAAGAGATACTGGCAAATGCTGTTTATCATAGATCCTATCAAATTCAGGAACCGATAACTGTCAGAATAACTCCAGAATGTATGGAGATTACGAGTTTCCCAGGTTTTGATCGTAGTATTACGGATAAAAATATAAGTGATTATGATTTCAGAGCACGTGTTTATAGAAACAGACGTATCGGTGACTTTTTGAAAGAGCTGCATTTGATCGAAGGAAGAAACACTGGCTTTCCTAATGCATTGAATGCCTTAATGGAGAATGGTAGTGATAAGTTTATTGTTGAGATGGATGAAGATAGGCAGTACTTATCTGTCATTATCCCAGTGCACCCAGCATTCCTGACAAGAAAGAAAAAGGCTGTGGATGATTATGATAATAAGATTCTCTCATTGTTGGGAGAAGCATCCATGACTATAACAGGTATTTCAAAGGCGCTTGGATATAAAGGAATTACTAAAAAATTAAGAATCTCACGAGATATGCTTGTTATGGAAGACAGAATTGAAAAGCGAATAGAAGGTGGAGACATAGTATATAAGACAATAAAGTAATGTAATATGCTTAATTTGTTTGGTGGCAAATAAAAAGTCAAGTTATGCGACTATAGGGAAATCATCTTTCGTTGAATCCTGGTTTTCGATTCATGAGGAAACGCAAGAAATAGAAATATTGGGGGGTGTAAAAGCAATCCCCGAATGCCGAATTGCTGATGGTGCAATGCCATCCAATAATAAAAAGCCTAATTTTATTTATTGCAAAAACAACATTACGTAACATTATGCAAACATTACAAAAACATTACGCATCTCTGTAATGTTCAAGTATGTCAGGTTTTCAAATCATAGAGAGCGATGGTTTTCTATTAGAATTTCTCCATTAAAAAAAACTATCAGTTTTTATTGCTTCTTGTCGGTTGAGATGCAAATCTTGGATGTTGGAGATTTAGGATTCCCATCTCTATATATTTTCCCTTCGGCAATTAATGGATTAATGACCGATTTTAGAAACTCTCCTCGATTTTTATATCCAAGAATAGATTGGAGATCTTTTACGGTTTTATCTCCTATCTTTAATAATTCCAAAGCTTTTTCTTTATCAGAAATATCTTTCGTCTCAAGTTCAATATCACTTTGATAGAGAATGTCAAAAAGCCTTAAGTCGAGAAAACCTGGGAATATAAGGACTCCTGGTTGTTTGTCTTTCTCGCATTCTTTATATGATTCCACAATTGTTTGGAAACCAGTTCCACCTCTTTCCATTAAATTAGCAGTGTCAAGGCAGGCAGAAATTATTTTGTTCCTTCTCATTGATGGTATACTTCCAATTGGGTAATCATCATATGGTTTTGGAAGAAGCCAAGATCCTGGAGATACTATGTCAATTCTATCATCAAAGATATCAACATCAATCTGTGTTCCGTTTATAGAGTAATCCCTATGAGCTATAGCATTGACAAGTGCCTCTCTAATTGCCTCTTTTGGATAGGAGCGGATTTCTTTTCTTCCTCCTCTTTGAGTTTTCTCCCAACCAGATTTAGTATTACGTTCAATAAAGGTAATTGTATTTGTGAATACCTTTGCAAGATTCCCCTTGAATCTTCTGCTGTCTAACACGCTTCCAGCTTTATTTGTTCCTTTCCATAATCTGCAGCTAATAAGGGAGTCGTCTCCGTTATAATCATCCTTGAACATGAGAAAACCTGTTTTAACAAAGCTATCCTTAGATACAATTTCTTCGTTTTGTAACTCCTTTAAGGAGGGAATGGTAGAATTCTCTCTGTATTCTTTACAGAAAAACAGCCGTAAAGCTTCCACCTTTCAAGGTGGAGGATGTAAGGCTGAAAAATGAATGCCTCGATTGTTATAAATCGTTATAAATGCTATAATAAATCATGGACAGACAGGTGAAGAATGAAGCCATAAAGACAACTCTAAAACAGACCAGAGATAGAAGAAAATCTCAGGTCCCTGTCTGCGTTGAGTTGAAGATAAAAACTCAGAAACTTAGCAAATCTGATTATGATAAGCTACAACTGACATTCACAGAATGCAAGTGGCTGTATAACTACCTCCTCTCACTTGAGAAGGAAGAACTGATGAGCTTTGACACCAGAACAAGA
>JALFCJ010000027.1 GCA_022771185.1 Spirochaetales bacterium
ATGAAAACAATGTAGGTGTGGGACGCACCAAATTTAAGCGCGTGGAGATCCAGGAGGCAATAGATAAGGCGTTTGCAGACTCTGTTGCTATTGGTTCTGTGAAACGTGAAGCTGACACCCTTTAGGGTGGCGGTAGTTCACTCTAATACGTCATCATCTAGGAAGGAGAATGTATTCAGGGAATCTCTTGCATACTCTATGGCTTCTTCTTTTCTTCCTAGGGCCTCGAGACACTTGATACGGTACATAACGCAATTTCTATCTCTATTTATTATGTCCAAAACTTCCAGTTCTCTTTCATACTGTTTTCTATGATGATAAACTGTGGCGAGCATAAGAATACAGGATTGAGAGTATATAACTCCATTAATCCTTACCAAGAACTCTTCAAGCTTGTTATAATCTTCTTCCGTTCCTTCAATAGAAGAAAAGATTGAAGCAGCCTGCATGAAGATATCTGAAACAGTTTCGTGATATTCCCTTAGTCCGTTTATAGCCTTAGAGCTAGTAATTACAGAATATGTTTTGTCCCATACTCTCCTCTTTAATTCAGGGCTTATGAGATCTGTATCGACAGAGACAATGGATGCCAAGTTTTCCCAAGGGTAACTAACGTCCGTATACGGGAAATCAAAATCTTCATATTCTTCATCAAAGGGATCAAATTCTTCAAAGGCATCAAGCGCAGAAGAAAGGGCTTCTTTGACGCAGTCCTCTTTCAGCTCCTTTCTCTCTTCGCTATAGTTTTCGTAAACATAATCAACTATCAAGTCTTCCAAATATTCAGACTTACCCACTGCTTCTTCGACGATGTTACGTAATTTATCTTCAGGAATACGATTAATGTATGTTTTGATTTTCTTTAAGTCCATAGCCACAAGTTACGGAAAAAAGATGGTTTCTTCAACATTAACTTTAGAATAATGGTGACATTATTCTTGCGGCTCCCCTATACACACGTCTATAGAGTGGAAGTTTACCTTCGTCGCCCACATGTATCTCCTGACAAAGCTGGAGAGTATTCTCGAAGTTAGTCTTTAGGTCCCCTATAACAGAGGATCGGAAGAACAATACGCTAAGCTCAAAGTGAAGATAGAAAGACCTATAGTCTAAGTTTGTGGTTCCTACTACAGCTATATCATCGTCAGAGATAAAGTTCTTTGAGTGAATGAAGCCAGGAGTAAACTCATAGATCTTTACTCCAGCCTTCAGCAATGGCTCGTAGTTTGATCTTGTAACCTCAAAGACACTCTTCTTATCTGGGTAGTGCGGTGTGATTATCCTGACGTCAACACCGCTCTTTGCAGCAATCTTGAGGGCAGCCTCCATAGGCTCGTCAAGAATAAGGTAAGGCGTAGTGATCCACACATACTTCTTGGCATTGTTGATGATCTGGAGGTATGTATCTTCGGCAATAGTATTGTCATCAAGAGGGCTGTCATCGAAGGCTTGTACAAAGCCGTCGTCCCTTCCCTTTACTGTAGGAAGAAACTTATCCAAAGAATCCCACTCCTTTGTAAGGCAGTCCCAGTTACGAAGGAACATCAAGGTAAAGTTCCAACAGGCAGAGCCAGTAAGCCTTATGGCGTCATCTTTCCAGTATCCGAACTTCACAATATCGTTAGAATACTCATCAGCCAGGTTTACTCCTCCTGTGTAGCAGATGTTTCCATCAATATCGAAAATCTTTCTATGGTCTCTGAAGTTTAGTCTGGGATTAATATGGAACTTGATCTTATTGAAGGCTATGGCTTTAATTCCATAGCTCTGTAATATCTTTTCATATCCCCTGGGGAGAACGTTGATAGAGCCCATATCATCAAATACAACCCTAACGTCAACTCCTTCTTTTACTTTCTCTTTCAATACATCAAGTATCCTATTCCACCACTTTCCTTGGTCAATAATGAAATACTCCACAAAGATAAACTTCTTTGCTTTCTTAACGTTCTCCAAGAGATCCGGGAAGAAATCTGCACCACGGTCAAAGTATTTGACTTCAGTGTTTTTCCATACACTGAAACCTGTAACATTCTTTACATACTGGCTCTGCTTTTTAAATACCGGTGAAATCTCACAAAGCTCTTTGTCTGCATTTTCAAGGCTGAATGCAGTCTCATCTGGCTGTCTTTTCTTAAAGTCTGCAACCTTCTTCTCAGATAGGGCACCTATCTTTTTGTTAGAGAACAAGAGATACAATACGCCACCAAGGAACGGGAATATGATCAAGACAAACATCCATATCAAACGGTATGCATTGTTCTCTTTGTGTGTGATAATTATTACTGCCATCACAATAGATAAGCAAATGAAGAAGAGATAGTAGGCTTTCGAAACAGCAGACCACAGCACCAAGACAGCCAGGCCCACAAATTGAAGACCGAAGATCAAGAGCATCCAGAACATTCGTGATGTAAATATCTTATATAGCTTTTTAATCATCTTCCTTTCCTTTACTGAACTCACAGCCACAATAGACTTGCCTATATAACCCCATTTCTTTCGATATTCTGCAGGACTCAGAGAAGCCATCCTTCTTCTTGAAATCTATAGCCTCAAATCCTTCCAAGTCCTCTCCCTCGTGAAAGATTGTCTTGCTATTTTTGAATCTGGACACAGTAAGGGTAGTACAGAAAGATGGAATTCCAAGTTCCTTGGCCTTGTCTCTGGTTCTAAGAAGATTATATCTAAAACACCTCTGGCATCTCTTCCCATGCTCAGGTTCATTCTCCAGCCCTTTCACCCACTCTCTCCAAGCACTGTGATTATATTCATCTTTGATTACTTCCAGATGATAGAATGCAGCCACTGTCAAAAGAGTGTCGTACCTCTTTTCAAACTCTTCCATCGGCCAAATATTTGAGTCTGAAAAAAACAACACAGGACTCCACCCCTCATCTAAGAGGCGCTTAATACTTGATGTGGCGCATGGCCCACAGCAGACATGGACTAGTATCTTTTTATCTTCGTTTTCTCTACCCATCAAAAGAAGTATAATCATCAGAAGAGAAAACTCCAACACTAGAACAGATGTCTCTTTTTAGTGTCATTAGACAATCTTTGTTGTTTATCTCCGATTCTCTCATTATTATCATTAAAGAGATTTCTTTTTTTGGGAGGAAGTATGGATAAAATAGAAAAAATCCGAAACATCAGGCAGAAAGCATTATTAGTTTGTATCATAGCAGGAGTCATATTCCTCATGCAGCCTACACTTCCCAGGGCCCTTCCTATCGTTTTCTTCTCCATTGCCCTTGTATTGGTAATATGGAATAGTATCGGAACCTTTTTCTATGGAAAGGCGGCAAAGCTTCTCCAAGAGAAGACAAACGCTTCCTACGAGAAGGCAATGCCTTATTTCGATAAGGCCATCAAGTGGGGAGTAAACGAAAACTGCCAGATAGCGGCAGGAACATTGATGCTGCAACATGGAGACATGGAGAAAGGAAGAGAGATTCTGGAACATTTATCTAAAGGAAATAATCCTAAGACGAAGGATGCATCAAAAATATCATTATCCATGTACTGGTGGATGAAAGGAGACCTTGATAAAGCAATCGAACTATCAGAGAAAGCTCTCGAGAATGGATGCAGAGACAAGAACCTATATGTGAACCTATGTACTTATCTATTGGAGAAAGGAGATTACAAAGAATATAGGAAGTACATTAAAGACTGCAACGATAAATCTCTGGCTACTCCTGCAATCCTCGATCTTGAGGCAGCCTACTATATGATACAGAAAGATTGGAAGAAGGCTGGAACATACCTCACTTCCCTCTTTGAAAAGACAACGCCAGCATATAAAGACCCATACCTTCATAAAGCAATGCTCTCTCTCCACTATGGAGACTGGGAAGGTGCAGTAAAGGCTCTTTCTGAGATAAAGAATATGTGTACTGAGTCCAACACTTCCGTATATACGATCGATGAAATAGAAACCCTCATATCATTAATAAAAGATGAAGACACTAGATGGGGCATGCTTGAAGTCGTTGATAATACTCCTGAAGTATTGATCAAAGGTGATATGCCTAAAGTAAAGAAAGGTGTAAAGAAGCCTGAAACTCCTTTTATGCCATCTTTCAGCGAGGAAGCGTTCGATCCTACCTCAACTTCTATATCAGAAGATGAAGAGAGTGAAGACGACGAGAGAGATGTAGACACATCCCTCAACGATGACGACGAAGAGTGGATAAGGAAACACTCTAACTAATAGAAATGAAAGGAGGACTAATAGATACTCTCTACTGTCCTCCTTTTTTCTTACTTCGCTGTTGAGAAAGTAAGTGAAGCCACTATGTGTCCAACATCTCCAGGGATTATCTCATAACCAACCCTAAAACGAAGAGGAAGTTTAATGAGCCCTATAAGAGAACATGTGGTCTTTATCTCTGCTCCTACACTTACGCCGATACTCTCCGATGAGAATAAAGATGAAGTATAAATACCGAGAGAAGGATTCTCAAAGATCAAGAACTCTCCGAATGTAGGATCAAAAGGCAATTTGTATGATGCATCTGCATTAAGAAATACGTTAAAGAGAGAGCTATCTGTATATAGGCCTGTTGCACCATAGCTTGTATCGAATCCAATATATCCATCAGAAATAAACCTAGGGACACTTCCTCTTCCATCTACATTGATTCTAGCTGTAGCATCTATACCAACGATAAAAGAAGCAGAAGAATCTGATTCAACACTTATTCCCCCCTCTACATAGTTCTTATTTTCCTCAAAAGCGATAGTCTCGGCTGTCATCATATAGCCAAGCTTTCCTCCCACAATAAAGTAAGGGACAGAATATGAACCTTTGACGAAAGAAGAGAGAACCAAACCTGTTCCAAGGTTATTGCTTCCATCCTTATAATACTCGAATGCCTGATGAACGCTTACACTTGCTTTTTCACCATTGTATAAAAAGAGGTCAATGGATTCACGTCCGAAGACTTGGGCATTAAAACCACCTGAGTTACCTCGGAAGGCATCAAAATAGCCTTCTAATTTTATTCTCGCATTGGTAAATGGATAGAATGATATCTCAGCTCCAAGTGTAGTAAAACCACCTGTAGAAGAAAGGTTCTGGGTATCTGAACCAAAACCGAAGGTTGCAGCCATATCCCAGTTGCCCAGGAGAACTCTGTACTTTAGGCCGGTAATCATGGAGTTTTTCAAATAATAAGAGTCAAAACCACTGAAGTTAACTCCTAACATTTGTGAAAAGGATGTAGCCTTCAACCTGCCAAAGAAGTGAATGTTATCTCTTGTTTCATGGATTCTAGAAGCAATCTCCTGGCTACGCTCCTCTGTTATTGTCCTATGACCTTTATAGAGCTTATCCAGCTCTTCTGCTTCCAGGGCTGTGCATGCATATCCTATGTCAGCCATAGTGGCAGCATCCTTGAATGCCATGAAAGAGAACTGCTCTACTGCGCATCTGATCCAAATCAAGTCTGTATACTTCTTCAGATCTCTTGAAGCATTCTGCCTCTTCCCGATATCGAAGGAAGAGTTAAGAATCGTTACAGGGTTGATAAGGTTCATAGTATCTGCATCATAGAAAGTGGTAGAGAGAATGACGGTATCTGTATACTCATAAGCGGCATCTATTGGGGCGAGGGATATTACACCTCCGTCAACCAATAAGTGTCCGTTATATTTATAAGGACTAAAGTATACTGGAAGCGCAAAGGAACCGATAAGGACATCTGTAAATGGTCCCTCTGTTATTCTCACTTCCCTCTTGGACACTAGGTCATCAAATACTACCATGACAGGAATATCTGTCTCTTCCATTCTATAGTCTTCACCAACTATATAATCGATGAGAGCCTTGAATCCTGAAGGATCGAGGAATCCTCCGTTAGAAGGAAGAGTTAATGCAAAGTATGACGAGATATCACCAACACGAAGTATTTCTTCTATCTGATCGGGAGTAATACCCGCAGCATAGAGCATACCTATAATAGAGCCCATGGAGTTGGAGACTATGAAGTCTGGAACAATACCATGTTCATCCAAGTATCTTAGTACACCTATATGGGCGCAGGCTCTTGCACTACCTCCTGTGAGGACCAGGCCTATAGGGTCTCTCTTTCCTTCTGTGCGCTGAAGAATTCTCTCTCTGAAAGCCTCATCTCCATATGTCACTGGGATATCTGAGATAAGGATTTCTCTTAGAAATTCATCGTTCTCCACAGCAGTTTCCAAGTCTGTAGCAAATATAGGAAGGCATAGCGCCAATATAAGGATCAAAACAAAGAGTATCTTCTTCATAACTAGAGTTTACAGTTGTTTTCAAAACCCTTCAATGTCACCTTGATGAAGTGTGCAAAATTCTGTTATGATTCTCTAGAACGGCGTGATGGCGGAATTGGTAGACGCAGTAGACTCAAAATCTGCCGGGAGCAATCCCTTGTGGGTTCGATTCCCACTCGCGCTATAGTACGATAATCGACATTTTGTAAAAAGCAAAGTGTCGATTTTTATTTGCTCTCTCTCAATACAAGAAATAACCCAAACTCATAAATATAAACAAAAACTACTTCATCGACATTTTTGTCTTTTAATTCTACTAAAAGAAGTATCTTTAAATTAAATTCTTTCTAAGTATTCTACATGAACTTGTCCAGTACAGGATTTCTATGCCCACCAGCGTTGATATGTAAGCAGAAATAATCTTTTCATATTACTCCAACAAAAATATACCCCTATTTCAAGCGTCGCTTGCTTACTCTTTCATGGTAAAAAATAATCTACTCATTTGACATTATAAACAACGAATTGCATTTCGAATGGGACTCCATCAAAACAGTCTTAAACAAAGAAAAACACAATGTTTCTTTTGAAGAAGCAAAAACCGTTTTCTTTGAAGAGAAATCTCTTCTGATTTCAGACCCAGACCATTCATCCGAGGAATAAGACCGATTTATTCTTTTTGGATTAAGTACAAAATGTCATATGTTGCCGATATGCCATTGTTATAAAGAAAATGACACAATTCGATTGATATCAGCAAGAAAGGCTGACCGAAAGGAAGCCCGACAATATGGAGAAAGACTATAAGAGATGATTATGATTTTACAGAAAAACAGCCGTAAAGCTTCCACCTTTCAAGGTGGAGGATGTAAGGCTGAAAAATGAATGCCTCAATTGTTATGAATCGTTATAAATGCTATAATAAATCATGGACAGACAGGTAAAGAATGAAGCCATAAAGACAACTCTAAAACAGACCAGAGATAGAAGAAAATCTCAGGTCCCTGTCTGCGT
>JALFCJ010000069.1 GCA_022771185.1 Spirochaetales bacterium
CCAGAAACTCCTTGTTTTCCATTTGTCAGTTTTCCGTTTTTTCGCGTTATAAATATGAGGAGGAAAAATGGAGAAAGGAAAAGACAGGGCGTCGAAGCTCTACTTCTCAGACCTTGGAAGAGCTAAGGAACTCTTGACGCTTGCATTGAGGAGACTCGGTATAGACGCAGGACTATCGGAGATAGTCATAGAGGATCCTGTGGTGTCGTTCCTGGATACAAGGATTTCCATGGAGAAGCTATTGGACAAGTTATACAAGGTAAAGCTATCGGACGACAACACAACTACGTTCTGCCTCATAGGGCTGGAGAACCAATCCAAATCCGACGCACACATGCTCATCAGGGCCGGCATCACTTATCTTCTTCTGTATGACTGGAAGCTAAGTTTGAAAGAGGACCTCAAGCCTGTATTTATAGTGGTACTCAACATGAGCGACTCAGAATGGCAGGGGCCAACGAGACTTGAAGACTACTTCTCAAAGGATGACCTTTCTTTATTGGGCCCTTTGATGGTCAGCGTCAGGATGCTGGTCATAGATCCATATACAATGGAAGAAGATGAATTTGACAGTCTCAAGACGGATTTGGATCTAGTACTGAAGGTGATCAAATATAAGTCGGACAAAGATGCATTTTGCGGTTATATTAATAGTGACGAGAGGTTCACGCATCTTGACGAGATAACTCTGAAGCTGGTCTCGGAGCTTACAAACGTAGATATGGATGGAGGAGATGACAACGTGTGCAAGGCGATTGAAGATTTGATAAAAGACAGCGAGGCTAATACAATTTATAGACTCAGAAGAGATGGGCATATTACACAGAAGATTGCTGCAAACGAGTTGGGTCTTAGTGTAGATGAGTACATAAAGAGGGAAGATAAATACTTTTGTAATTTAGAAGGGAAAAAAGAAGCTTCCGCATCCTCATAATTCTTGTGTTTATCTGAATACTGAATACGACACTCACTAGATAGATTAATAGTGACGAGAGATTCTCGAATCTTGACGAGGTTACTCTGAAGCTTGTTTTCGAGCTTATAAATGTAGATATGGATGGAGGAGATGAAAACGTGTGCAAGGCGATTGAAGACTTGATAAAAGACAGCGAGGCAAAAGGCGAGGCTAAAGGTGAAGCTAATGCAATTTATAAACTCAGAAGGGATGGACTCCTGGATAGAAAGATTGCTGCTGATAGGCTTGGACTCAGCGTAGAGGAGTACACCAAGAGGGAAGATAAATTCTTTTCGTGATTTAAGTGGGGAAAAAGAAGTTTCTTTCTCCCCATCATTCTTTCAATGAGTTTATTATCGATAAAGGAAGTATTTTCGTCAGTAAGATTAAGAAATGGAAAGCAGGTTCTCCACTTTCTTCTCATCAATCTTCTCCCAAGAGAATTCCGAGTGTCCAAAGTGGCCTGATTGAGCTGTAGAGAGGAAGATAGGGCTTCTGAGAGAGAATGTTTCAATAATTCCTTTTGGTGATAGATCCCATTCTCTTCTGATCCAGTTGACTAGTTTTTCTTCGTTTATCTTATCTTCTCCGAAAGTGTCTACATGAATGGACACTGGATCTTTTACTCCGATTGCATATGATAGCTGAACTTCAGCTCTCTTATATAGACCGCTTTTGACTATTGTTGCTGCGATGTTTCTTGCAGCATAGCAGGCACTTCTATCTACTTTTGTTGCATCCTTACCGCTGAATGCTCCGCCTCCATGGTGAGCGTGTCCGCCATATGTATCGACGATGATCTTTCGTCCTGTTAGACCTGTATCTGCTGCAGGACCTCCCAAGACAAAGCGGCCTGTAGGGTTGATGAAGTATTTTGTCTCTGGCGTGAGAAGGCATGAAGGAATAGTCTCCTTTATTACCTTTTCCATTACTTCTCTTCTTAGATCTTCGAGTTCAATCTCTTTTTTGTGTTGGATTGAAACGACTACAGTATCGACGGCATATGGCACGCCGTTTTTATATAAAAGAGTAATCTGACTCTTTCCGTCTGGTTCCATCCAGCCATTCTGTTTTGTTTCTCTCAGCTCTGTAAGTTTATCAGTCAAAGCTCTTGATAGCATCAAAGAGAGAGGCATCAAAACTTCTGTTTCGTTAGTTGCATACCCGAACATCAAGCCTTGGTCTCCAGCTCCTTCATTGTCTACACCCATTGCGATATCTGGGGACTGGGTGTGGAGTGTTACAGAAATCTCGCTTTGGTCGGAGAAACCAAGACTAGGATCTGTGTATCCGATACTTCTTATTGTATTACGGATTATTTCCTTGTAGTCCACTTTTGCTTTTGTGGTTACTTCACCCATAACATGGCATTTATCTTTCTCTACAGTTGTCTCTGCCGCACATCTTGAGTATGGATCTTGTTCCAAGAGTGAGTCTAGAATGGCGTCTGAAATCTGATCTGCAACTTTATCTGGATGGCCTTTTGTAACTGATTCTGAAGTAAAATAACTTTTCATTTTCTTTCTCCTGTAGCCAAAAGAGGGAAAGAAAAAACCCATCGTAGTGATGGGGTACCACCATCACTCAAGCTTTAGCACCTTGCTTCTGCAGGTTGCTGTACGGTCAAAGGGCTTGTCCCTCACGTACTCTTTATGGCAGGAATAATATAGCAAGATTTCTTTTTATTTTTCAACATCTGTTGATGGGGATTCTCTTATTTATTCATTTTTTATCTGATATACCTATATTGAGTCTCTTAGACGCGGAAGATAAAATCGAAGTATGAGACTTAATTTCTTTTTTGATGTAGATGGAACTTTGCTTCCTTTTGGAAAGGGACTGCCTGAGAGTGCACTTGAAGCCATATTAGATGCAAAAAGCAGGGGGCATAGAATATTCGTCTCAACAGGTAGGAGCCCAAGTGAAATGGATAAGGCTCTTTCTCCCATTCCTTTTGACGGTGGAGTCTATAGTGCTGGTTGCCTTGTAATTGCGGAAGGAAAGATTCTTGAAGAGAGAAGCTACAGTAGGAAACAAGTGGAAGAGGTCCTTACATATTTAAAGGAAATGGGACAACTAACGATGATCCAGACTTCAAATGGAACATATATGCCATCAAAAGCATATGAGTTTTTCAAAGAGTCATTGATAAAAAATAATGGTATTTCTATTAAGATCCCAGGTTTGGTTGTTTCAGACAGTGTCCCTGAAGATTTGGATGTCAAGAAGATTCTTGTTCTCTCCCCATCAGGAAGAGTGGATGAAGTCAGAAGAGATTTGGGGGATAGATACAACATTGTAGATAACACGGTAGGCATCAGACAAAGCGATATGGCCGAAATATGTCTCATGGGAGTAGATAAGGGAAGCGGTATCAAGACTATCCTCTCTTACTATGGAGATGAAAGAATTAGCAGCGTTGGAGTAGGGGACGGAGCCAACGACATTGAAATGATTGAATATGCTGGGCTTGGTATAGCAATGGGGAATGCCGACGAGTGTCTGAAAGTAAAGGCGGATTGGATTTCCACCGACGCAAATCAAGATGGAATAAGAAATGCCATTGAATATGCAGAGAAAGTTTATTTGGAAAAAATGGCTTAAAAGTACAATAAATGGATAACGTAATAGTTGTTTTTGGAATAAAAACAGATATACTTCTTCTTATATAGTAATTTTGAACTTAGAAATAAAAGAAAACGATTGTATAATTTTCTTAAAAGGGGATGATGAATGGAAACTAGAGAAGATGCTCCAAAAAGAATGAAGGCTGAGTACAGAAGCAGTATCAGAAGTAAGACGATGATCAAAGAGGCTATGCTTGAGCTTATGGTTGAAAAGCCCTTTGACAAAATTACAATCACAGATATCGTCAAGAAAGCCGACATCAACAGAGGTACTTTCTATGCCCATTATGACAACACTGCAGAAGTATTAAAAAGTATTTCCGCTTCTGTAATGGATGAAATAGCAGCAGCATTCAAGGCTAAAAACAACTCTGACGCTCTTTGGAATCCAAGAGGATACCTAAAGCAAATTTCTGATTTCTTTTTGACGAATCCTACATATTTTGCTCGACTTGTGGCTACAGAGAAGATTAGTGAAGTCCTAAATGATGCAAGACACAATGCAATCAAAAAGATTTTGAATGATCTCGGTATGGACCTTCCTGAATCATCCAAGGCACAGCTTTCCATTATTCTTGACTATAGTATCTCAGGTATCTGCACTCTTTATACAGATATTCTTCTTGAGAAGATTCCTGTATCGCTGGAAAACAGTGCAGAGTACATTGCAAATCTTCTTGCTCCACAGAGAAACGTAGTAGTCGAAGTTCTTCAGCAGATGCAGAAATAACCAGGACAACACATATTCAATAGCATCAGTGGCAGACAGCAACTGAAGAAGCTGGATCCGCTTGGTCCATATGAGCTTTGCCTTTGAGTATAGAAGTTTCTCGAACCATTGAGACGATCCAGGAAAG
>JALFCJ010000110.1 GCA_022771185.1 Spirochaetales bacterium
TTATATGAGATCAAGCAGATCGTAAAGCACCTGGCAAATAGCGGTATCGGAATCCTCCTTACAGACCACAACGTAAGAGATACCTTGGAAATAACAACTACAGCCCACATTATCTCAAACGGAGAGATACTTGTTTCCGGAACAAGGGACGAAGTTCTCGATAACGACACTGCACGTGAAATATACTTCGGAAGGGATTTCGACGAATAATAGGTGAAACATGGCTCAGAATATCTCTCTATCAATGTCACAGACCCAGCGTATGGACGCCTCTCAGATGCAGGTGCTGGAAATTGTGACACTGCCCTTAGAAGAGTTGTCCGACAAGATAAAGAAAGAAGCTGAAAAGAACCCAGTGATCAACATTAATGAAGGAGATAGATCCTATGAAGATATCTCATCCCGTTCCTACTCTTCCGCCTCTTCTGGTTACTCCGATGAAGCGAACTCTTCTGACTACTCGGACGACGGAGAGAATGATTGGTTTGAGAAGACTGTAACGGAGAAAGAGAGCCTTACTGAGCACCTCGTGAAACAGCTGGGATGTATCCCCCTCACTCCCCCTGTAAAGAAAGCTGCCGAGATTATTATCTCATCCCTCGATCCCCATGGCTTTACAGGCCCCGACCCTTCCTCTCTTCTCCCTGACAACCTAAAAGAGTATGCAAAAGAAGCTGTCGACGCCATTGAAACAATGGAGCCTACAGGTGTAGGAGCTAAGGATTGGAGGGGAGCCGTGATGCTCCAAATAAAAGAAATAGAGAAGAATCCTGAGGAAGTATCGCGATATAGAGATATCATTTATCATGGGCTGGATTATATAAAAGAAAATAGACTGGATGCTCTAGCAAAAGCTCTTAGGATAGGAAGAGCAGACTTGGATGGAATGCTGGAAGTAATCAAGACGCTCACTCCATACCCAGGTCTCAAGTATTCATCAGACTATACCCACTACTCTATCCCTGAGCTTTCTTTCCACAATGTGGATGGAGTAATACACATGAAGGTCCTTAGAGGAAACCTTCCTGCACTGGAGATAGACTCATCATATCTGGAGCTGAGAGACGAACTTAAAAAAGACAAGTCGGAGAAAGGAAAGGAAGCTGCAAAGTACCTTGGGGAGAATATATCATCAGCCCAAAACCTCGTTAAGATGCTCTCTTTCAGATACTCAAGTCTCGAGAAAATTGGGATGGTTCTTGCAGATAGGCAGAAAGACTTCTTTCTCTTCGGTCCTATGTTCCTTAAAGGCCTTACTATGACTGAGACAGCAGAGATCATGGGAGTAAATGTAAGTACAGTCTCTAAGATGGCTGCTCTTAAGTATGTAGATACTGATTGGGGTATCTATCCCTTACGTTTCTTCTTCTCGACAGAAGTAAAGAAAGATGACGGGGGAGACCTATCCAAGAACTCGGTAAAGCTGATGATCGAGAAAATCATAAACGAGAACACAGGTAAAAAAGCCCTCTCTGACCAGAAGATTGCCGATGCTTTGGAAAAAGAAGGCATAAAGATCGCCCGTCGTACCGTTGCAAAGTATAGAGCGGAGATGGAACTAGACTCCTCTCGAGGCAGGTGATCCTTTCTTGTAGAAAAATATTCCTGCCATCAGTGCAGATAATGGTGCCACTAAAACTAGTCCTGTACACCCCACAACTGTCTCTGCTATTGCAGAAGCTATCTCTTTACTCACAAGAATATTCATTATGGGCGTTGACTGTGCCATATATACCATGAATGGCACCAAGTATGAGGAAAGATAGGCGAGTAGCAGCGTAGAAGTCTGCGTCCCTATTCCCGCCCTTCCTACTCTTATCCCTGACATGAATAGATCCTTCCTTTCTACAATCGGGTTGTTGATATAGACTTCATCCATGGCAGACACCACATCCACCGCCAGATCCATCACCGCCCCGCCGGAAGACAGCATCACCACAGAAGAGAAGATTAATTTGAAATCCAAGTTTCCAAATCCTGAATACAATAAGGACTCGCTTCCACTGAGATTGAAGCCATCCAGTATTAAAAAAGAAGTGGAGGCCAAGGAAAGTAAGGCAATAAGAATATCTGAAGAAATTGCTCCCAAGATCGCAGACAAGGCCTTCTTGTTTACACCCAAAATAAGGGTGATAGTCGTTATAGTAAGGACAAGAAGAGACAAGAAGGAAAGAATCACCGGATTAAAACCCTTTAAAGAGAAAGGTATCAATACTTTCCAAATAAAGAGGAATGTAAGTGCGAAAGATAATACTATACCACCGCCCTTTGTAGAGGAAAATAGAAGGAGCACAAGGACAAACAAAGCCACTAATACAAGTTCTCTTCCTCCCCTCCAATAGTCCACAGCATTAATAAACAGCGGGTTATTATTGCCGTCCCTCTCGATCAAGACCCATGCCTTATCGCCAGGGGAAAAGAGCTTGTCGTTATCTAAGGATCCTGAAAGCATATTCACAGCATCACTTTCCAATCCTTTATGAGAGCCTGTGAGTATTCTTACTTCGAGTCTCTCTTCTCCTACTCTGAAATACCCGTTGTTGTAGAGAGTGGAATTATCTGTATCCAGAACCAAAGCTACAGCACCCTCTGCGTTATAGTAGATTGCTTTCTGAAAACCTGTGGGGATCAGCATTAAGACGACTCCCGACAAAATATAAATCAGTGGGACTATAAACCTGCCCACTGATCTACTCCCTATTCCGGGAATCGTCTTTTTCTCTTTACTCCACATCGCAGAGGGCAAAAAGTTTCTTTGCCACCTCGGTGTTGTCATAGCTGCCAGAGAATACTTCTGATCCAACTCCATAGGCATATACAGGAACAGGAAGACCTGTATGTGAGAAGCTTGTCCAGCCGATACCAGCCTTGTTGTTGATGATGTGTGTCAATGTAACACTTACAGCATTGTATCCGCCGTAAAGTCTCGAAGACTCTTCATATCCTGTATTTGCATTGCCGCTCAAGTCATCTTCATAAGCCTTTTTCAGCTTGTTATACTCATAATCATTGAGTGCAAGGGCGGAATCTGTTCCATTCTCTCCATACCATAGACCGAAGTTATCATTTACAATCTCCATAAGGCGGTCGAATGTATATGTTCCGTTCTGTTTCTCTGCGTTGATCATAGAATCAAAGGCTACATATGAGCACTTCTGGTTTCTGAGGATATCGAAAGCAGTATTATAACCGGTAGCTGCATAACCAATTGTCATACCACCTGTTTCGTGGTCACCTGTTACAATGATCAGTGTCTCTGATGGGTGCTGAAGGGCAAAGTCGAAAGCGACTTTCACTGCATCGTCCAAATCCAGTGTATCCCCGATATTTGCAAGAGCGTCGTTGGCATGTCCCGCCCAGTCTATCTTTCCACCTTCACACATAAGGAAGAATCCATTCTCGTTGTAAAGAACATCAATTCCCTTTCTCACATAATCGGCAAGAGACAATTCACCTTCTTTTCTATCGATTCTATATGTCAGTGAGCCACTGTCCTGAGGAGTGGATGTGTAGGCGTAGACTTTACCTGACTTGTTGTTGAGAGAAAGGATAGTATCTCTATCATTAGTCACAAGATAGCCGTTATCTTTCAGTACTTCGTAGATACTCTTCTCTCCTTCTTTCTCGGCTTTGTTTACAAGTCCACCTGCAAAGTAGTCGAAACCTGACTCTGCCATCTGGAGACCGATATCATAGTAGCTGTTTCTGCTTACAACATGAGCATAGTAGGCTGCAGGTGTGGCATGGTTGATTGTAACGGAGGAGACGACACCAATCTTCCAGTCTTTCTCTCTCTTCAGTTTCTCTGCAATTGTCTCTCCTTGTGTGGACTTGTCAATTCCAAGACCAATGACACCTGAGTGTGTCTTATATCCGGAAGAGAGACTTGTAGCTGTACTTGCAGAATCAGGGCAGAAGGAGGTTGCATCTTGAGTATACTGGATTCCTACTACAGGAAACTGTGTAAAAGTCAGAGGTTCGATTGCAATCAAGCCAGGAGTATTACTTCCATTATATACCTGAGCTGCATTGATCTCAGGAGAAGACATACCGTCTCCTATGAACATGAAGACATACTTCACTCCACTTTCTGTATTTGGATCTTTTGCTTCGAAATTCTCTCTTGTCCCTTCGGCGCAAAGGGAAAAGACTGCGAGAGCCATCATCATCAATAAAACGATTTTTTTCATTTCATTCTCCTTAAAGATGAACTAATCATGAAAGAGAAGTATTAAAAGTAATGATGTGAATCGGTTAAGTCTTTGAAAACCAGTGTTAAAAATAAAAAATATTATCCCCTTCTTTTTCTTTATATGTATTCTTTTATCTCTTACAAAAACCGTCTACAAAGGAACGACACATGATTTTCATTTGTATTTTCACCCTTTAGGAAGGATAATTATATTAAAGATATTGGATTATCCTTCGGGATATCGCTTAGACTGCAAAGGCCAGAGGAAAGAGGAGGTAAATATGAACATCACTTTCAGAGGCATCGGCTACACACCAAACGACGAAGACAGAGCATTTCTCGACAAAAAGCTCCAGAAGATCGCTTTCGCAGAAGATTATCTTCACGATCTCGACATCGCTGTAAAGAAGGAGGCGAAGGGTATCGGTTTCCACATCGATGCTGTACTTCACTTCGTATGGAGAAAGGAAAAAGTCGTCAGCGAGGACTGCTACGAATTATATGAAGGTATAGAGAAACTTGCAGATAAGATCCAATCAGTGGCAAAAAAAGAAAAGGAGATAATGAAAGACAACTGATAGAGACTACAGAGGGCCCGAAAAAAAGGGCCCTTCTTCTTTGAATCAAAGACCTTTCAGATATTCCTCCACATTTAGATACTCAATTTCCCCTTCTCTTCGATTCTCTCCTCTGTATATCACACACTTTCGAATAATCCGACCAAATTGGAACTCAGTCTCCCTGCACTTCTTTTCATCCACTAAATGGCGATACTGATCAGGAAAAGCTTCAGTGCTATGCTTGATTTCATATATTTCAGAAGTAATATTCTCTGAATCAAAAACAACCATATCAAACTCACCTACTGCAAATTTAAGTTTGAACACTTCCTTATCTTTCATTGCCTTTTTCGTTTCCAGAAGAACGATTTCTTCCATCATGCGGCCCTTAATCTCATTAAGTATTCTGTCCAGGATATGTTTTCTGTCTGCAATTGAGAAACTTTGAAAGTTTTCATCTTTCATTAGCTCTTTCACAAGAGCCTCTGCCTGGGAATATCTGAGCCCAGGCTGGGAAACACAAGTCTGATATGTTTTTTCGTTGACTATCGGAATAGTCTCTACAGGAACATCTACAGTAAGATCCAATAGATCTAGATACTCTTTAATCTCAATGCGGTGTGCGTCTTTAATTTCCACAGTCTGTTCTTCTTTATTAAGAATGTCCAAGGCCTTTCTCAAAGACTCAGTAAAGGCTTTTTTATCGATGT
>JALFCJ010000112.1 GCA_022771185.1 Spirochaetales bacterium
TTCATGACTTTGGTCTCCGACGCCGTAATAAACCATGGAGCAAAGACTTACTTTATGTCTGGCGGACAGCTTAAGTGCCCCTTCATCGTCAGAACTGCAATGGGTGGAGGAACTGGGCATGGTGCCCAGCATACGGCATGCCCAGAGTCTATGTTCCTGAATGTCCCGGGAATAAAAGTCTGTGCCCCAAGTACACCTTGGAGTGCGAAGGCACTACTGAAGGCAGCCGCCAAAGAAGAGTGCCCTGTAGTGTTCTTTGAGCACAAAGCCCTTTACTCCAACGAGGGGGAGATCGGGGGAGAAGATGATATCCTTCCTCTCGGAAAGGCTCTTGTTGATGAAAGGGGAAGGGATGCTCTTGTCATAGGATATTCCCGTGGACTCTATGAAGCTATAAAGGCCCTAGGGGAAGAGAAAGTCACTTTCCTTGACCTATGTACACTTAAGCCCCTTGACGAGGAAGCTATTGTAGAGTGGGCTGGAAGAATAAGGAAAATACTTATTGTAGAGAATGTACCCATCCAGAGCTCTGTGGCGGAGAGCGTCATCAGAATAATCATGGAAAACAATATTAAGGCAGAGATAAAGACAGTCTCTGCTCTTGAGCTTCCTTTGGCATTCTCCAAAAAACTAGAGAATGCAACTCTCCCGAATAGAGGTAGAATAAGAGAAGCCTTTGATAACTTAGTGGGGGAGAGTAATGACTGAGAATACTTATCAGATTCTATATGGAGAGGAGATTCCTCAGGATTTGTTTTCTACTTCCCACTCTATTCCTGTCTACGATATAGAGAAGAAGGCTACAACCGGAGAAGAAGTTACGTTTATCCTTCCTTATAATGCTGTTGATAAAAAATGGAGTACAAATCCGGAGAAGAAGGTGCTTCTCCATCTATACCAGAGGCTGAGAGACGAGGGATACGTCATTTGGATCCCTGAGTATAGAGGGGAAAGATTCTCGCTTTTGGCTGAAAAGGGTGGAAAGAGGTTCTTGATTCTTATAGCCCTCGATAGTGAAAGTGAGAAAAAAGTCTGGATCGCAAAAGATAATTCGGACTCATATACAGTAGTAATTATTCGAGATAAAGCGATAGATGAGAAAGGAGTACATTCTATATCTCTTGATATGGCCCTTTCCTCTTTCAATTTTCTTTCTCTTTGAGTTAACATTGCATAAGGGCTCCAGCCCTACAGGAGATTAATAATGGATATAGATGTAAAGAATCTGCATCCCTTGGAAGTCAAACTTCTTAGACATGTGTCGAAAGGTGAAGAGATCACAGGCGACAGAATTGTCAAGGAACTGGACTATAAAGTGGGACAGTGCAACCAGGCATTCTCATGGTTAAGCGCAAAAGAGTGCCTTGCAGAAACAGGAAGAACCAAGAGAGTTATTTATGAACTCACAGATTTGGGCAAAGACCAAGAGAAGAATGGCATGCCTGTAGAACGCATCTTTACATTTATAAAAGATAACGGTCCTGCTACTATGCCTGAGATTGCAGAGGCATTGAAGCTCGAGAAGAGCGATGTAGGTTCTGCCTTCGGCCTTCTTTCAAAAAATGGAGTAACAAAGCTTAATGAAGAGAGAAAGGCAGCTCTGGCAAAAGACGAGCTTCCAAACGACGTAAAGCTTCAGAGTGCTCTATTGAAGAAAGCCGTAGAAAAGGGCTTCTTGGAGGAGAGTGAACTCTCCGAAGAAGAGAAGTCAGCTATCTCCCAGATGGCAAAGAAGAGAGGAGCTTCATCTTCTCCATTCAAGTTTATTGAGAGAGAAGATGTAACATATGCTCTTACAGATAAGGGAGAGGAAGTAAAGAAGGCTGTTCTGGAAGCTAACATTACAGGAGAAGAGTTCGGTGTCTTGACTCCTGAAATGCTTGCTACCGGTGCTTGGAAGAATGGTTCATTCCGCCCATATGGCATCAACGCGCCGACATCCCGTCTCATCCCTGGCAGACACAATGCTTACGGCGACTATCTGCAGTGGGTAAAAGATAAGCTTACATCCTTGGGTTTCGAGGAGTTTGACGGCCCGCTTGTAGAGAATGAGTTCTGGAATGGAGACGCTCTCTTTATGCCTCAGTTCCACTCTGCTCGTGATATCCACGACGTCTACTATGTAAAGGACCCTGTCCACTGCAAAGAAATTGAGGAGCCATGGCTCAGTAACGTCGCAAGAACCCATGAAAACGGCGGGGACACAGGTAGCCGTGGTTGGGGATATAAGTTCGACCATGAGTTTACACGCCGCCAGGTTCTCAGAAGCCAAGGTACTGTACTTTCTGCTCATCAGCTTACAAAAGCTAAGGTTCCTGGAAAGTACTTCGGTGTCGTAAGATGCTTCCGTTATGACCAGGTTGATGCTACACATGGAGCTGACTTCTACCAGACAGAAGGAATCGTTCTGGGAGAAGATGTAAACCTCAGAAACCTTCTTGGGCTTTTGAAGATGTTTGCAGAGGAAATTGCAGGAGCAGACGAAGTAAAGTATGTTCCAGGATATTTCCCATTTACAGAACCGAGTATCGAAGTGCACATCAAGCATCCAGTCCTTGGATGGTTTGAGCTTGGTGGTGCCGGTATTTTCCGCCCTGAAGTTACAAAGAGCCTTGGTGTGGATGTTCCTGTATTGGCGTGGGGTCTTGGAATCGACAGAATGGCTCTCATGCACTTGGGCCTCAACGACCTGAGAGAGCTCTTCACCCCGAATATTGAATCTGTTAGAACAAGGAGGGGAAACTAATGCCAAAGATTGATGCACCTGAAAAACTATTCTTCAGTCTTCTTGGAAAAGAGATGACCGATCAGGAGTTAATAGATATTTTCCCTGTTGCAAAGGCCGAACTTGATGGCCACGACGTAGAAAACAAGGTTATAAAGATTGAGCTTAACGATACAAACCGCCCTGACCTTTGGTCACCGGCAGGAGTAGCAAGAGCTCTATTCACATACGAAAGCGGTGAGATTCCTTATTATGATTTCTTCTCTACAAAAGATGAGAGCAAAGATAATGAAGGAAGAGTGATCATCGATGACGAGTCTGCCATCGGTATCAGAGACTTCTCCATCGGTTTTGCCTGCCGTGGAGTTGAAGTTGATGACGATATGCTTAAGAACTTGATTCAGAGTCAGGAGAAGCTTTGCTTTAACTTCGGAAGAAAGAGAAAGACCATTGCAATGGGTATCTATCGCTCTGATCTCATCAACTATCCTGTCCACTATGCAGCAGTAGATCCTGATAAGACAAAGTTCGTTCCACTTGGAATGGATGAGGAGTTGTCCCTGAGAGAAATCTGCCAGAAGCATCCAAAGGGAAAAGAGTATGGCTACATTGTCTCTTCCTATGACAAGTTCCCATATCTTTATGATGATAAAGGTGAGACCCTCTCATTCCCTCCCGTGATCAACTCGGCCCGCATCGGAGCGGTTGAAGTAGGTGACAGTGAGTTCTTCATTGAAGTCTCCGGTCCAATCCTCAACGACCTTCTGCTTGCAGTGAACATCCTTGCATGTGACCTCAGCGACATGGGATTTGAGATTCTTCCTGTAAAAGTATTCCTTAATCAGGATACTCCTTATGGAAGAGAGATCACTGTTCCATACTATTTCCAGGAGCCACAGAGAGCCGCGCTGAAGACAATAAGAAAGACTCTTGGTCTTGACCTTACAAAGGACGAATGCATTGCGGCTCTGGCTAAGATGGGTGTATATGCCGTTGCAGACGATGAATATGTATACATCGAATGCCCTGAGTATAGAAATGACTTCTTGCATGAAGTGGATGTAGCCGAGGATGTAATGATCGGCCATGGACTGGGTGAGTTCACTCCTGTCATGCCTTCAGACTTTACTGTCGGAAGACTGAGCCCTGTGGAGGAATTCTCAAGAAAGGTCAAAGATATTATGACGGGTCTTGGTTTCCAGGAGATGATGTATAACTATCTTGGCTCAAAGAGAGAGTACATCGACAATATGCATATCTCACCAGACAGAGCAGTCTTCATCGCTAACCCTATGAGCGAGAACTATGAAGTGATCAGACCATCCATACTTCCTTGTCTCTTGGAGAGTGAGAGTGTCAGCGGCCACGCAGTATATCCACACCTTATCTTCGAGTGCGGAAAGGTGACTATAAAGGATGAAAATGACAACAGTGGAACCCATACGGGAAACAGCGTAGGCTTCTTTGCCTCCAACGTTTCTATGGGATACAACGACGCCGCTTCCTACATCCAGACTCTCATGTATTTCTTGAGAAAGGAGTATTCTCTCGCTGCAGTGGAGGATGATCCAAGATTTATTCCTGGTCGTGCCGCTTATGTTATGTATAAGGGCGAGAAGGTTGGTATATTTGGTGAGACACATCCTCAGGTTTTGGAGTCTTGGGGCTGCACCATGCCATCTATTATGGCAGAACTTGATATGGATATTCTTCTTAAATAAAGAGAATTAGACTTATGTGTTAGAGGCCGGGGTTCCGGCCTCTGTCTTGTCTATCCTTCTCTTATACAAAAGAATCATGAATCCAGATAGAAAGAATATTGGTTGACCGGACTAAAACAAGTAAGTATTATTTCCACGTTCCATATATTAATAAAGGGAATGAGGTTCTCCCTAAGTTCTGATACTTAAACCGCATTATGCTGATGACTTCTAAAAAATGAGTATGTCTGTTTTTGCGACAAAGGGAGGTTCTATGTTTCTCAGTATTTCATTGATTCTCTTTTTGGGATTGTCTCTCGGATCTCTTTGTAAAAAAATAAAGTTGCCGTCATTATTAGGAATGCTTGTTGCTGGCATAGTATTGGGACCGTATGCTTTGAATCTATTGGATGATTCCATCCTCACTATATCCGGAGAAATAAGAAAAATCGCTCTGATCATCATCCTTACAAGAGCTGGCCTCGGTTTAGATCTGGAGGGATTGAAAAAATTAGGAAGATCTGCATTTTTGATGTGTTTCCTTCCTGCTTCATTTGAGTTGTTGGGGACAGTCTTCATTGCACCAAAAGTAATGGGGATATCTATATTGGATGCCGCGATTATGGGGGCCGTTCTTGCTGCAGTTTCGCCTGCTGTAGTCGTGCCTAGAATGGTAAAAATGATGGATGAAGGCTATGGAGTGGAAGAGGGGATACCCCAGTTAATACTTGCAGGCGCTTCTGTGGATGATGTTTTTGTAATCGTTCTCTTTACATCATTTATTGGATTGAGTGAAGGAAAGAGCGCAGACGTAATAAGTTTTTTGAATATTCCTGTCTCAATTATATTTGGAATAGCCATAGGAATAGGGATAAGTGTGTTGCTGTCCTATTTTTTCAAAAGATATGAAATGGATGATGTAGTAAAGGTTCTTATTTTGATCAGCATTTCTTTGCTGCTGTCTTTTCTTGAAGACAATATATCTACGCCGATTACTTTCTCCTCTCTTATAGCAGTTATGTTCCTTGGTGTGGGAATACAGAAAAAAGATATAGACGATGCGGTAAGAATATCTGGAGTATATAAAAAACTATGGATAGGAGCTGAAGTATTTCTTTTTGCATTGGTGGGTGCATCGGTAAATATTGCATATCTAGATAAGGTGGGATTATCTGCCTTAGTTATTATTGTTGCAGCGTTGGCTTTTAGGATGTCTGGTGTATTTTTGTGTTTATTGGGAACAAGACTGACATGGAAAGAAAGGGTATTTGTCACTTTGGCCTATACTCCTAAGGCGACAGTACAGGCTGCAATAGGAGGCATCCCTCTTTCTCTTGGTTTATCTTGTGGGGAAAGCATTCTTGTTGTTGCAGTATCAGCCATTCTTCTGACTGCGCCTCTGGGAGCTTTTGCCATTGATTTTTCTTATAAGAGACTTCTCTCTCATAAAAGGATCGGTTGAAAGACTTCAATCAAATTCATAGTAGAGTCGATAAACGCATTTTCAAAAAACGATAATAAGCTCCCGTATTTTATTCTTGTTGATAACACATAAAGGCTGTTTCACCGACATAGGGAAATGTAGAGGCCTACTCATTATGAAGAAATGTGGAGAAATATAAAAATAATAAATTATTGATATAAAGATATCGATAAAAGCTAGCTTTTTATTTCTTTGTGTGTTATAAGGAGTGTGTTATAGTTAACTAACCGCAGAAACAACTAAATATTATAGGAGGAGACCAATATGGCTCGTTTTACATTACCTAGAGATTTATATCATGGAAAAGGTGCAATGGAAGCACTGAAGACATTCAAAGGAAAGAAGGCTGTCATCTGTGTTGGAGGCGGTTCCATGAAGAGATTCGGATTCCTAGATAAGGCAGAAGCTTATCTTAAGGAAGCTGGTATGGAAGTTATGGTCATCGATGGAATAGAACCAGATCCTTCTGTAGACACAGTTATGGCAGGTGCAGAGAAGATGCTAGAGTTCCAGCCTGATTGGATCGTTGCAATGGGTGGCGGATCTCCAATCGATGCTGCAAAGGCAATGTGGGTAAAGTATGAATACCCGGAAATCACATTCGAAGAAATGTGTAAGGTCTTTGGTATGCCACAGCTGAGAAAGAAGGCTCACTTCTGCGCCATCTCTTCAACAAGTGGTACTGCTACTGAAGTAACAGCATTTGCTGTAATCACAGACTACAAGAAGGGAATCAAGTATCCTCTCGCAGACTTCGAGATTACTCCGGATGTAGCTATCGTAGACCCGGATCTTGCAGAGACAATGCCTAAGAAGCTTGTAGCCCATACAGGTATGGACGCTATGACACATGCAATCGAGGCATATGTATCAACAGCAAACTGTGATTTCACAGATCCTCTTGCAATCCACGCTATCGAGATGATCCAGAAGGACCTCATCCCTTCTTATAACGGAGATATGGAAGCTAGAGACAGAATGCACGTCGCTCAGTGTCTTGCTGGTCAGGCATTCTCCAATGCTCTATTGGGTATCGTCCATTCAATGGCTCATAAGACAGGTGCCATCTTCCAGGATTATGGTGCCCATATCATCCATGGAGCTGCAAACGCAATGTATCTTCCTAAGGTAATCGCATTCAATGCCAAGGACCCAGTTGCAAAGAAGAGATATGGCGTCATCGCTGATTATATGCACCTTGGTGGGAAGGATGACGACGAGAAAGTTGCTCTCCTCATCGCATTCCTTAGAAAGATGAATGATGACCTCAA
>JALFCJ010000165.1 GCA_022771185.1 Spirochaetales bacterium
ATGCTCTGTACTCTCTTTTATCTTGTAGCAGGTCAGCAAGATGTAGTATCCGCTTGGCCTGTGTATAAGACGTGCATTTGACATCTCCCATGAAGGATTGATCTGCTCAATGCCAAAGACCTTGAAAGGCTTTTTGAAACCGGAAACCCTTATAAGCCCTTTCCTGTTATCTTTCACTTCATGGGTATTCCCATATTGATTGAGCTCAATAGAGTTATATTCACTCTTGAATTTCAGCCTGCCTGTCTTTCTGCCTTTTGCTTTGGCTTCCTTCAACCCTTTCATGCTATAGATGAGATTCTTATAGACGCTCTGAATGAACTTTGCAGGAAGCCCAAGATTGCGCTCAACTTTGTTGCTGTCTTTATCAAGGGAGAATATATCTCTTGTTCTGGTGTCAAAGCTCATCAGTTCTTCCTTCTCAAGTGAGAGGAGGTAGTTATACAGCCACTTACATTCTGTGAATGTCAGTTGTAGCTTATCATAATCAGATTTGCTAAGTTTTTGAGTTTTTATCTTCAACTCAACGCAGACAGGGACCTGAGATCTTCTTCTATCTCTGGTCTGTTTTAGAGTTATCTTTATGGCTTCATTCTTTACCTGTCTGTCCATGATTTATCATAGCATTTATAACGATTTGTAACAATTGGGGTATTCATCTTTCAGCCTTGCATCCTCCACCTTGAAAGGTGGAAGCTTTACGGCTGTTTTTCTGTAAAAAGAGTAGACATCTATTTCAGAGAGTACTTTGTCCGTGTTTTTCTTGTCTTTGTAATCAAGGATGAAGTTCTTGTTTTTGTCATGGTGCTCCAGCTTCACTATTCCATCTTTTCTATTTACCTCGAACTTCTCCAGTATCTCTTCCTCTTTATCGAGAGAGAGTCGGGAATAATAAAGAGAAAGACTGACAACTTCGTCCTTTTGATCCAATTCTTCTATTCCAAGTGCCTTTGGGATGTATGGAATAGAGAAAGAAGAGTAGAAAGGAAAAAAGGAACTATTTCCAACATAATTGAAGTCATTGCCCTTTTTGTCCCTTATTTTTATTAGCCAGGTATAATCGTCAAGAGTGTAGTTGTCTGAAGTATTTTTAAAGGCCTTCTCCAGTTTTGAGATTACACTTTTTCTATCTTTCTCTTTGTAGTCGAATTCAAAGAAAATAGAGAAAGGGTAGGAAGCGAAGCCCACATAGTCGTCAAAGATTTTGACAGCTATTGGCACTAAGAATTCGTTCTGTATTTCTGTTTCGTTTCTTTTGTCATCCTGGGGAGATAGGATGAATAAGACTGCTTTATCTATGTCGCCTTCAAAGATATGGTCGTCTTCACTTTTTTCAAGTATTTCCACAATTCTCTCCAGAATAAGAGGAAGCCTCCATTTTCTCTTTGGTTTCGCTTCATTTAAGAAAGAATTAAGAAGAAAATAGAGTTCTTTTTCATCTGTAAGTGATGATAGAAATAGAGAGTACTCGTTTCTTGTTATATAAGAATCATCGGCTATGTTTATATCTCTTGGTGTGACGTTGCCGATTAAAGTCAATGCTTCGTTTTTTATGTCCTCTCCCATCTTAGCCTTCAATAGAAGGGTGGCAAAGTACTCCCTAAGATTCAATTCTCTTTCATCTTCCATGGAATTAATATAGCGTATTTCGGGAAAGAAAGTGAAAAATAGTGCAATTGTGTTTTAAATGTTTGGAAAAAAACATAGAAAAGCAAAAATGGACAATTTTTGAAAAAAAAGATTTAATCCATCAATTTTGAGGTTATTCACTTTTTCTGAAAAGAATTACGTTTTTGCAAAAACTTCAATTTTGATACTGATAAAACATGGTGAAGCATAAAATTACAAAAGTCATATTGACATAAAATGCTAAATTATGGTAATCAAAGTCCAAGGCAAAGGCGCTGAATCGAAAATGGTTTGGCGCCTTTGTCTTTTTTATTTTTTGGAGGACATATATGGAAGAAATCTTGAGTGCTATTTCGAGTGAAGTCTTCAGCGTTTGGTTCTTGATCGGTGCAGCTTTGGTGTTCTGGATGCAGGCTGGTTTCGCAATGTGCGAGGCTGGTTTCACAAGAGCAAAGAATACAGGAAACATCTTGATGAAGAATCTGATGGATTTCTGTATCGGAACTGTAATGTTCGTCTTAATCGGTTTCAGCCTATTCTTAGGTGAAGACTGGCTGGGAATACTTGGTAAGCCAGGTTTTGACATTATTACGAACTATCAGAACTTCGATTACTCAAACTTCGTGTTCAACTTGGTATTCTGTGCTACAACTGCAACTATCGTATCGGGAGCGATGGCTGAAAGAACAAGATTCATCTCCTATTGTGTCTACTCTGCAGTTATTTCAGCTGTCATCTACCCAATCGAAGCTCACTGGACTTGGGGCGGCGGTTGGCTAAGTGCCATTGGTTTCCACGACTTTGCAGGTTCTAACTGTATTCATATGGTGGGTGGTATCTGCGCTCTCGTCGGAGCCTTTATGTTGGGGCCAAGAATCGGAAAGTTTGTTAGAGATGAAAAGGGAAAGGTTGTAAAAGTAAATGCATTCCCTGGCCACAACCTTCCAATAGCCTGTTTAGGTGTATTTATCCTATGGCTCGGTTGGTATGGATTCAATGGCGCAGCTTGTACAAGTGTGGATCAGCTTGGTTCCGTATTCTTGACGACTACAATCGCTCCATCTGTTGCAACATGTGTCTGTATGATTTTCACATGGGTCAAGTATGGAAAACCGGATGTATCTATGTGTCTTAATGCTTCCCTGGCAGGTCTTGTGGCCATCACAGCTCCTTGTGACGTAACAGATGCTCTCGGCGCGACAATAATCGGTGTTGTGGCAGGTTTCTTGGTAGTATTCGGTGTGTGGTTCTGTGATAACAAGCTCCACGTAGACGATCCAGTCGGTGCTGTTGCAGTCCATATGTTCAATGGTATTTGGGGAACACTTGCGGTAGGCCTTTTTGCAACTCCTACTGCTCCTGGTTCAACTCTGACAGGTCTCTTCTATGGTGGCGGATTCTCTCTTTTGGGTATCCAGATTTTGGGATGTCTTACAACAGCTCTTTGGACAGTTGTAACAATATTCATAACATTTAAGGTCATAGACAAAATCTTTGGTCTCAGAGTAAGTGAAGAAGAGGAGATTATTGGCCTTGATGCTACAGAGCATGGTCTCACATCTGCATATGCAGGCTTCTCTATCATGGATATCTCCAACACTATGACTATGAACGTGAATGAGAACACAAGTCTTGGAGTGGAGGATTATGACAAGGCTTCCGAAGCTCTAAGAAGTGCAGCTGTAAGTACAGTTAATACAACACATACAGATACAGGTATGTACAAGGTGTCGATTGTATGTAAGCTCTCTCGTTACGATATGCTTAAGAAGGCTATGAACGATTTGGGTGTAACAGGAATGACAGTTACACAGGTAATGGGCTGTGGAGTACAGAAGGGCGCAGGCGAGTGGTATAGAGGAGTCGAGATGGATGCTACACTGCTACCGAAGGTAATGGTTGATGTAGTTGTAAGTAAGATTCCTGTAGATGCAGTCATCGCTGCAGCCAAAAAGGCCCTATACACAGGCCACATCGGAGACGGCAAGATCTTCGTCTATAGCGTAGATAGAGTCGTGAAGGTGAGAACCGGGGAAGAGAACTATATGGCGCTTCAGGATGTGGAGTGATTGTACACAGTTAAGAATGATTATGGTAGAAGGGAGATTTTCTCCCTTCTGCCATTAATGAAGGTATAGGTTAAGTATATTCTTCATCTTTTCATATTCTACAGGCTTTGAGAGGATATCATTAGAGCCGGCTAGAATGAATTCTTTTCTAGTTTCCTCTTCTGTGTCTCTCTATTTAGACTATATATGGAAAACGAAATATATTCATCAATAAAAGAATTAGTGTTCTGAAAAATAAGAAAAGTTTTTCACTTTATCCTTTTTTTGTTGACAGTTTCTGTGTGCTTATGTATTTTGAACGTACATTCAAAATAATAAGAAGAAGGTAAATATGGACCATTTGAAAACAATACAGACAATAATGAAAGTCTTGAGGATTCTTACAAAAGTCGCATTTATTGCATGTATAGTCGGAGGCTCTTTGTGCTTGCTCGGTCTTTTGATGCTATTTCTTGCAGATGGACTAGGATTGATGGATGAAGCTGTTGCTGTGGGCATGATTACACCTAAAGACACATCAATTACAGTTGCATATTGCGCTGTTATTGTTGGAATTTGTCAGACACTATCTGGTGCCCTTATTTCTCACAGATGGAACCGCTACTATACTATGGAGGAAGCAGACGGTACTCCTTTCTCTGAAGAGAGCGGAAAGTTCATGTTCTCTGCAGCTATCTATGAATTGATCATAGGCTTTGTTGCATTCCTTGTCTCAACAATAATAGTCGCTGTCTTTGAAGCTACAAATGCAAATTTCAACTTCTCTCATGACGTGAAGTTTTCTTTCGATGCAGCGACAGTTCTCTTTACTATGTTCCTTTCCATTGTATTCAGGTATGGTGCTGCAGTAAAAAAGGATTGACGAAAGGGGAGGCGATGCCTCCTCTTTCACTTCCTTCCTATCTTTTTTACAATCACCAGTACGCTGAATATAGCAAGCATAGTCAAGAATAAATATCCTAGGGCGCTGAAACTAACTTTAATCGCTTCTATTACTGTATTCATATTGACCTCATTTTAATAGTGAAAGAAGAATTCCACCTGCCATGACAGACCCTATCTGTCCTGCAACATTTGCTCCCAGCGCAAATGGAAGAAGGTGGTTTTGTTTGTCACTCTCGATTCCTACTTTTTCAACGACTCTTGAGCTCATTGGAAATGCAGATAACCCTGCGCCTCCTATGAGTGGATTCACTTTCTTATCTTTAGGAAGGAAAAGATTAGCTACCTTGATAAACACTACTCCTGATACTGTTCCCAAAACAAAGGCCATGATAAAGAAGGCCATAATCATTATTGTCTCTTTTCTCATTATAATATCTCACCTCATAAATGTCGCCATAGACAAGCCCAGAAGTAGTGAGATAAGAGGAGTAAGGATATTCTGTGCCGCAGAAGAGAGTGAATCCAAGACTTTACATTCTCGTAGGAGGTTACCGAACATCAGCATACCCACGAGTGACGCCGAGTCTGGTGCAACAAGGGACGAAATAATAGTTACTGCTATAGGAAATATAATCTTTGTGCTTTGAGAGATAGAGCGGGATGTGTATGTCATCTTTATCCTTCTCTCTTTCTTTGTGGTCACTCCCTTCAGTACAATGGGCTGGATAATAGGGACGAGGGCCATATATGAGTATGCAGCTATCAAAATGGATGCCATATATGTAGAGTGTAGTCTCTCTGAAACAAGAATTGCAGTTGGGCCGTCGGCTGCACCAATGATGGCAATGGATGCTGCATCGTTAAGGGGAAAGAATAAAGAAGCTACGATTAGAGTTAGGAATACTCCACCCTGTCCTGCAGCACCTACAAATATTAGCCAAGGCTTTTCCAATAGTGGCCCGAAATCTATCATTGCTCCTATTCCTATAAATAATAGGAGGGGAAATACTTCATATCTTTCAATTCCGAATTCATAGAGCCAAGTAAGGATTCCTGTTTCTCCTATTACCATAGTTCCTGGAATATTAGCCAGTATGGCTCCAAATCCCATGGGTAGAAGAAGTGTGGGCTCCATTTTGTGTTTGATAGCCAGGTATATCAATACCATTCCTAATACCATCATCAATAATGAATATAAGAGGCTCGTATCCATAACAAAAGTATAAAGAAGATCATAAGAAGAATAGAAGCATCTATCTAAACATTAGTCTTTTAGTGTGTAAATTCCATGTTAATTCTGTTGGTAGTTATACTTTTTTCCTTTTTATTGTTATATTTCTCTCTTGGAGATATAAGACTCTCTAGGAGAATAGAATGGCAAAGGCTAAAACACCTATTACATTGCTCTGTGGATATCTTGGAGCAGGTAAGACTACACTGTTAAATAAAGTCCTGAACAACCAGGAAGGGTATAGGGTCGCTGTAATTGTCAACGACATCGGTGAAATAAACGTAGATGCATCCTTGATTGCAAAGGGTGGAAATATTACAGATACAAGCGACATTGTCCCTCTTACAAACGGCTGTATCTGCTGTACACTGAAAAGCGAGATGACAAAAGGTATCGAGAAGTTGATATCCAAGGGACTCTATGACTATATCTTGATCGAAGCAAGCGGTGTATGTGAGCCTA
>JALFCJ010000173.1 GCA_022771185.1 Spirochaetales bacterium
CTATCATGTCATTTATACCATATAACTCATTTGACACCATCTAATTGTTGGTGATATCCTTTTCCAGTACCTATGTACAAAAGAAACTTTATCGAATATCAGCATTTTGCCTAAAGGAGTTTAATGGCTACAAAAGATTTGAGAATCAACCGCCAGATCAGAAGCAGAGAAGTATTTCTGATCGATGAAAACGGCGAACAGAAAGGCGTAATGAACACTTATGATGCGTTCAGACTGGCTGAAGAGGCCGGACTAGATTTGGTGGAGGTATCTCCAATGGCTAATCCACCTGTATGCAAGATTCTCGACTTCGGCAAATATAGATACGAGATGGAGAAGAAGCAGAAGGAAGCCAAGAAGAACCAGACTGTCACCAAGCTCAAGGAAGTCAGAATGCAGTCAAAGATTGCAGACAACGACATCAATACAAAGAGCAAGGCTATTTCCGAGTTCCTTGGAGAGGGAAACAAAGTAAAAGTCTCCATCAGATTCAAGGGAAGGACAATGACCCACCCTGAGCTTGGAAAAGAAGTGTTGGATACAATACTTGTAAAGCTCAGCGACATGGGATGCGCCTTCAACCTTGACAAGAGCGCCTTCATGGAAGGTAAAATGATGAGTATGATGCTGTCCCCTGCAAAGAGCTCAAAACCAAAGGCTCAGAGAGTGCAGGAACAGAAGCCTCAGACTCAAGATAAAGAGTGAACTCACTCCCGTATGGGAATGACATAACGCAGTTTCCAGGGTTCTTGTTCCTGGCGACGCGAAAGGAGGGCAAATAAAATGCCTAAGATGAAAACAAGAAAGAGTGCTGCAAAGCGCTACAAGGTCACCGGAACTGGCAAGGTCATGATTAAAAAGCAGGGATCACGCCATATTCTCACCAAGAAGAGCTCCAAGAGGAAGATGAACCTCAGACACGCAGGAGTTCTTGCCGATTGTGAAGCAAAGAGAGCAAAAGAAATGCTCCCTTATGCTTAATTAAGGAGGAGAGATTATGCCAAGAGCAGTTGACGGAACCAAAAGAAAGGACAGAAGAAAGAAGATTCTCGAGCAGGCCAAAGGTTACTATGGCCGCAGAAGCACCAACACACGTATTGCAAAAGACGCTGTAGCAAAAGCAGGTCAGTATGCATATCGTGGCAGAAAGGAAAAGAAGCGTGACTTCAGAAAGCTCTGGATTGCAAGAATCAACGCAGCTGTACAGGCTGAGGGTCTTAACTACTCCCAGTTCATGCACGGCCTCAAGCTTGCAAACATCACACTGAACAGAAAGGCACTTTCCAACATGGCTGTTGAAGACAAGGCTGCATTCTCAGCTCTCGTCAAGACTGTCAAAGAGGTATTGGCTTAAGGAGGAGAACGATGGAGGGCATCAAAAAAAGCGAACTCATAGCAGCAAGACTCAAAAGGGCGTCAAGTGCATTAAAAACACTAAACGCAGAGATTGATGAGCTGAAGCAGAGGCTTTCTCTTGTGGAGATCCATAACGAAGAGCTTCAGGATCTTATCAACAGGATAGGAGAGAGTGCCGCTCAGATTGCTTCTTCCATCGACAAGTCTATGGAAGGACTTGGAACAGAAGAATTTATCTTCAACGAAGACGAATCCAGTGAAATCGCTTCTGCTGAAGAGTTCTCTGCATCCGGCTCTGTAGACGACGACTTCGACTTCTAATATTGTCCTAGTTAGTAATTGGAGACTGAAAGGTCTCCATTTTTATTTCTCAAGAAAAAGTAAAAAATGACTACACAAAGGGGCCCAGTCCATATACAATCAGATTAACCTATAGAAAGCAATCAAGCACCTCTTGGCTCAAACCTATATATTCGGGGCCTGGGATAGCTTCTGCCTGCATTGCACCCGCCCTTTGGGTAAAACAGGGTACAGAACGCAAGCGAACAAGGGCCCCATCCTTGAACCTATGTTCAAGAGTCGACGATTAGCTTTTTCTATAGGATTTTTTTTATTTTAGTCTTATATTTATTCTGATTATGACAACTAAAGAAAATATTAAATTTATCAAGCTGCCTGAAAACTTTAAGGCTGATTTAGGTTCATTCACCATCGACCCTTCCATAGAGCTTCCAATTCTCTTGGAAGAAAGAAGAGATAAAGTTGAAGACAAAGACCTCACGGTAGAGAATATCGTAGCAGGAATGATCAGCGTCATCGCCCATCATCCTGATAACCCCAACTTCTCATACTATAAGTCCTTTGTCCTTGCTTCCGATCCACATATTGTAGAAAAACTTAACCAAGCTGCAATTGCAAAGGAGCAGAGAAAAGAATTTGAATTTGCAGAAGAACTCTTTTTGGCTGTCTATCACCTGCTGCCACAGAATGCATCCTGCGTCAATCTGGCCACACTCTACTCCTATCTTGCCGTTGAAGCCAGAAGCAAGGGTGAAGATGAGAAAGTGTGGATAAAAAAAGTAAGATCCACTCTTGAAGATGGCATTGAAAGATTCGGCGAAGACGAAATGATTCTCTCTGAGCTCTCTTCTTTCGAAGCTTATATGGGTAATCTTGAAGAAGCCAAGGAATATGGCGAAAGATACATGGAAGTAGCAGAAGAAAGCGAGAGAAAGGAAGAAGTGAGAAAGATGCTTAAAGAGATTGCATTTAAGCTTGAGAACAGCGAAGCCATCTCTGAAGCCTATGACTTCATTACTTTGGGAGAACCTGACAAAGCTCTTCCCATCATAGATAAGTTCCTATCAGCAAACCCTTCTATATGGAACGGCTACTTCCTTAAAGGATGGGCTCTGAGAATAAGAAAAGACTACGACGAAGCCAAAGAGTGCTTCTTGGAGTGTATTAAGCTTGGTGAAAGCAATAGCGAAATATATAACGAACTTTCAATCTGCGAACTTGAAGGTGGAAATAAAGAGCTGGCTAAAGCTTATCTTGAAACAGCCTGCGATCTGGATGAAAGCAATCTCACAACAACTACTAACCTAGCTTACTTGTACCTCGCTGACGGTGAGTTTGACGAAGCCAGGGAGTACTTGGAGAGAGCAAGGTTCTTGGCTAAGGACGACAAGTTCGTAAAAGGCCTTATTGAAGAGTATGAGAAGGCTACAGGAGAGAAGATTGGTGATATAATCCACGAAGAGTATGTGAAAAATACAGAAAACCATGACAATGAAGATTATCCGGGGGCTTCTTTCCAGGAGGACCTCAGAAAGTTCGCTCTCTCAGTAGACGAAGACTTCGACTTTGAAGACGAAGACGATGAGTGTTCCTGTAACTGTGGACACTGTCATGACGATAATGAATGCGAAAATGATGGAGAGTGCTCTTGCCACAACAAAGAGGGACACGGGTGCAAATGCCACCATTAAAGAGGCGATAAGATGACTGTCACTACAAAGACAACAGAAGAAACAGAAGATCTTGGTTACAAATTCGGCTCCACTTTAAAAAAGGGAGACTGCGTATCATTACGTGGTTCCCTTGGAGCAGGAAAGACTGTACTTGCAAAGGGAATTGCAAGAAGCCTTGGAATTACCGAAGCTGTAGTCTCCCCTACTTTCACTTTGGTCCAGGAATATGACGGCAGGGAAAAACTCTACCACTTGGATATCTATCGATTAAGCGGCGAAGACGAGTTCGAGTCCATGGGAGGAGAAGAGTTTCTTTATCCTGATGGAATAACATTAATAGAATGGTCTGAGAAAATAGACTCCATGCTCCCTGACTCTACAATATTTGTAGAGATTGAGATTAATGAGGATCTATCTAGAACTATAACGATTAAAGGAGACGAAAGATATGAACATTCTCTCTCTTGACACATCAAATCCTGTATTATCTCTGTCATTAAGGACAAATAACTCATATGAAGAAAGGAAAATAATCGGAAACTTCTCCCACTCGGAAAACCTTTTGGGTGAAATAAAGTCTATGACGAAGAGAGCTGGAATAGAGCTCAAAGACCTGGAACTCTTGATCTGCACCAAGGGCCCAGGTTCCTTTACAGGACTAAGAGTGGGGATGGCAGGACTCAAGGGCATATCTTTGGCGTCCTCCGCTCCCCTTGTCTCAGTCCCTACCCTCTCAGTAATCGATGAGAGTGTAAAGTCACTATGGAAGGGACCTGTATTAAGCGTAATAGACGCCAAAAAGAAGAAATTCTATTTCCGTCTCAGAAAGGGAGAAGATGTAATCATTTCAGACCGAGACGGAAACCCTGAAGATGTAATAGAAACATTAAAGAGTCTAAAGGACGTCCTTATTACAGGCCCAGATGCAGCGCTCTTTGCTTCTAAACTTTCTTCCGAAGACTTGGATATCACGGTGGATTCTGAAGCTCCTAGATGCCTTTCCTACGCTCTAGAAAAGCTCGGAAAAGAGAAATATGCAACAGATGGCCCGGATGATATCGGAGAAGGACCGGTATATATAAGAAGAAGCGATGCAGAAGAAATGCTTTTGGCAAAAGCAAGAGAAGCAAAAGGAGAATAAAATGAGAGAAGTTGATATTCTAGTCGTAGGTTCAGGCCCCGGAGGAATGAGTGCAGCCCAGTATGCTTCAAGAGCAGGATACTCTACACTTGTGCTGGACCCTATGGGCCCTGGGGGGCAACTATTATATATCGATGAAATCGAAAACTACCCGGGGCTAGGAAAAACCAGTGGTTATATTCTTTCGGAAGCTATGGAAAACCAGTGCAAAGAGTTCGGTGTAGAGATTGAATATGATGAAGTGACAAAAATAGAGAAGAAAGAGAACAAATTCCTTATCACATCTTCATACTCAGAAGTGGAGGCAAAAGCTGTAATACTTGCTACCGGCGCCAGCCACAGACACATTGGAGCCAAAGGCGAAGAAGAGTATAGCGGAAAGGGCGTAAGTTACTGCGCAACATGTGACGGACCATTCTTCAGAGGACAGAAAGTAGTTGTCGTTGGCGGCGGTGATACAGCTCTCACTGATGCTCTATATCTGTCCAAACTCTGTAAAGAAGTAGTCATCGTACACCGACGCAGTGAATTCAGAGCCCAGAAGGCTCTCCAAGAGAAGATAAAGAGTGTAGCCAACATCTCTACTGTCATGGGAAAGAACATTGTAGAAATTAAGGGTAACGGCTCCAAAGTCGAAAGTGTCGTACTGGACGATGGAAGCGAGATAGAGACTAACGGAGTCTTTGTCTTTGTTGGAACTGTCCCCAACTCAAAGATCGTAGAGGGAATCGTCAAAACTGAAAACGGCTTTGTTTTGACAGATGAGAAGATGAACACATCTCTTCCTGGTCTATATGCAGTAGGAGACGTGAGAAACACATCCTTCAGACAAGTTGTAACAGCAACAGGAGACGGGGCAAAAGCCGCCCATAGTGCAGACGAGTACATTCAGGAAAATAGCATATGAAAAAGTTCATCTTTTGTCTCATATCTATACTTCTCCTCTCACCTCTATTCTCTCAAGGAGTAACAGAGGAGAACATATATGCGATAAAAGATGAAGTATTATCAGAGAGCACATATACACGCCCTTCCCTTCCTCTATCTTTCGATAGAGAAGACGAGATAATAAAGAGAGAAATACTAAATATCGACGCTGATGACGCTCCATCCTCTTTAATAATGAAGTACACTTCATTGGACGGGAAAGCCTGTATAGAGTACAGTTCATCATACCTATTTTATTCCCTGGATATGGCAGAAGACAATGTTGAACTAAAAGTAACTGATGAGGGGGTATCGTTATTTCTCAACAACGAACTAGTCGGAGGAAAAGCCCTCTCAGACAACATTCTTCTTTTTGAGGAAGCTTTATCGAATATAACAGATATCCTTTCTTCTCCAGATAATTTCGCTGTTACAGAGATAAAGAAGTACTATGGAGACCATTGGGAGACAACTCTATATTGGACAATGGAAGAAAGAAATATAAAAGCTGAGATCAAATATACTGACTCCAATAACTCTACTTGGTTAATTTCCGGCTATATCGAAAAAGATAAAATCAAAGAGACATTCTCACCACTAAACATCTTCTCTATGCCATACTTTGTTTTGGATAACATAGATAAGGATGGAGAAGAAAGAGACAAAAGACTTTGGTAGAGTATTCTCAACATAAAAGCGTTTTTGATAATAACAATTCAGCTATCATAAAATTTAAACTTGCTCCTACCCTTTTAAGGATGGATAATTGAAGCATGAAGATATTAATGGCAACCAGCGAGACAGTGCCATTCTCCAAATCCGGAGGATTGGCGGATGTGGTCGGAGCACTATCAGCAACACTAGCGACAATGGGTAATGAAGTCAGAGTATTCATGCCCATGTATTCGTTTATAGAAAAAGAAGGATGGCATAAGTCTCTTTCTTTCCTTATTCCTATGCTTGGGGGAAACGAGAAGGCAGAGATATATGAGAAGGAAGAGAACGGTGTCTTATATGTAGGACTATCCCACCCATATTTTTCCAAGAGACTGGGTATCTATGGCGACACTTCTTTCCAGCCCTATAGCGACAACTGCCCAAGATTCCTTTGCTTTGCAAAAGCTGTGGCCCTATACCTGGCCGCAACAGATTGGAAAGTAGACATAGTGCACTGCCACGATTGGACTACAGGTCTTGTACCACACTACTTAAAGTACTTTAAAGTTGAAACAAAGACTGTCTTTACCATCCATAATCTTGCATATCAGGGAGTGTTCCCTCCATTTGATGCAATAATCTCCTCTTCACGCATTCCTCATAGCGCACTTCGTGGCCCGAAGGCCCATGAAAACATAAACATGATGGCTGCAGGTCTAATTGACTCAGATTTCATTACAACAGTCTCTCCTACATATATGGAAGAGATAAGACAGAGCGATATGGGGTGCGGCCTTGATGACATTCTTAGAGCGAGAAAAGATGTATCAAGAGGAATCATCAACGGTATCGACTACAATGAGTGGGCCCCTGAAACAGACAAGGATCTTATTTCTACTTATTCCATAGACAATTTGGAAGGCAAAAAGAAATGCAAGGAAGAGATTCTAAAAGAGTTCAAGATCCAGGGCTATGATGATAAGCCTCTCTTTGCAATGATCTCCAGGCTTGCAGACCAGAAGGGCTTTGATGAGCTGCTGTTGGAAGGCGAACCTTGTGCTCTCGAGAGAATACTTCGCACCGATGACTGTGCCGTCGTCTTAATCGGTACAGGAGACTCCAAGTACGTTACAAAGCTTAGTCTCTTGATGTCTAAGTATAAAAACCTCTCTATCAAGATTACTTTCTCCACTCCTCTTTCCCATAAGACAGAGGCTGGAGCAGACTTCTTCTTGATGCCATCCCGTTTTGAGCCTTGCGGACTCAACCAGCTTTACTCAATGAAATATGGCACTCTCCCTATCGTCCATATGACCGGAGGTCTTAAGGATACTGTAATAGATCTCTCCCGACCAGATGGAACAGGATTCTCCTTCTCGCCTCTCACTCCAGACAAAATCGTTGAGACAGTAGAGAGAGCAAAGGCTTTCTATAATGACAAAGAAAACCTTGAAGAAGCCAGAAAGAGAGCTATGAGCGTTGACTCCACATGGCGTCAGAGCGCCCAGAAATACGTTGAAGTATACTCATCACTTCTTTAATGGGTCCCCCCGAAAAGGGGACTCATAAAATGTAGTTTTTTATTATAACATAAAAAGAATCGGGATAATTCTTTTTATTTCCTAGTGCTTCTGTTAACT